>CAZIFP010000150.1:0-7320 GCA_964538105.1 uncultured Bifidobacteriaceae bacterium | reverse complement strand
CGACAACATCTTTATGCCAGTCAATCTCGGTCCGCGACTGCGAATATTTCATGGATAGTTCCGGAAGATCAGACTGGTGAATCCCCGTTGAACTTTGACATTTTCTGAGTATCGTGAAATGTTGAAAGCAGACGCCTTCTTTTTCGGAATTTGGATTTTTTTCCAGTGTGGCCATCGCAGTTATAATGCCCTTTGCGGCCACTTGATTGGGACTCCTGACAGGATAATGCGCGAGTTTGACACCTGATAAATGAATAGACGGCAATAATTCCCCAGTATTAGTGGTGGCATGATGATTGCCCTGTAAGAAAGCGATGTTTGTCGCATGACATTCATCGGTGCGAACCATGGCTTTGAAGAATTGCGGCGTTTCTGAAACACGCCTCGAGACAAAATTTCTCGGTAAGTCTTCAAATGTTCGTTTGCCATAACTCGGCAGAACCACGTAGGTTTGCCATGGAACAAGGCCAACCGCGCCCGAAGGAATCTGGCGCAAAGTTTCAAGGAAGACGTTACGGGATTTGCAGGCTATAAACTCGTCTGCATCTAATGGCACAACAAACTCGGGGAAGAAAGAGGAAGTGACTGCACGCAGCAATCTCGTCATTTTTAGATCTTGGATATAACTGGATATGGGATCGTCAAGAATCAATATGGGAAGGCCTTCTTTTTGCATGAAGCGCAGTATGCGTTGCGTATCATCAACTGATCCATTGTCCAAAATAACCAGGCTGTCAACAAACTGAATGTTGTGTCTTACAAATTGTTCAATAATGTCATCTTCATTTTTTACCATTGAGATGCCGACAACCATCCCACTCTTTTCCAGCGTGATTTTTCGGCAGGGTTCACTTTTCTGAACTGCCGGAGGATTAATATTCCCGACCGCAGTCGCCTTGCTGGAAAATGATTTGCTCTTCCACAATTTTGCCAAAAAGTTGCCGGCCATAATCAGGGTTTGGGGTTGGGCGTGTTCGCTTTTTGCAAATAGCAAATTCCATCCGAACTCTGAATTCGCTCGACGGCTGATCGTCGGCTCAAAAAATCGTGAAGCGCGCGACTGCAACCATCCCATGTATAATAATCGTCAAGAACTATTAAGCCGCCAGGAGCCACAAAATCAAAAAATGAATTCAAACAAACCATGGTCGAATCATACCAATCAGCATCAAGCCGAAGCAGTGCAATTGGTTCCGGCGGGCGAAAATCCGGCAATGTTTTGTCAAACCAGCCTTTCATCAACTGAAACGACTGCGCACCAGCAAGTGTCATGGCTCGGTTGGCAAATTCTTCTCCAGCGGAACAGTTGTCATAATAAATGGGGGATTGCTTGTCCTTTTGCCAATTCAATGCGCCCTCGCCGTCTATTTCTTTTGCCGGTGGCAATCCTTCAAAACTATCGAATAGAAAATATTGCCTGTCTTTTCCAAGAATGGTCGCCAATCCCGCGCTCATTCCGCCGCGCCAAACACCGCATTCGATGATGCAACCTGACACCCCGGCCATTCGTTGGGCTAAAAACAAATTATTTACATACGTTTCCAGAGGAATCATAGTGAACTCTTGGAAACGTTCGTGAATTCCGCCATATTCTCTGCGCTTCTTTTCAAGTTTAAATGCGGAGCGCAGTGTTTGATATGATAACATAATACGGTTATGTTTCAGGCAATTTTTTAAGCAGGCAAGGCCACTCTAAAATCGTGGCATTTCAGATGCAAACTAAAAGTGGTTTCGTTTGAGACTGTTCTGTCCATCCCCGGCGCTTGTAAGCCATCGTTTTCACAACACAGGGGATGGACAAAGAACAAACAAAAACATAAACTCAACCATGTCCTAGGATTAACTCGTGGACCGGATCAGAAAAGTGAACCCTCTCAACCCGATTAAATGACTGAATTCCTTCTAAACCTTTGGGTTTTTGCCCGTCCTTACCGGGTGCGGTTGTTTCTTGGCGTTGTGACCGGCATTCTTGCGGGCGTCCTGGCACCGTTGCTCATGGTCGCCATCTGGCTGGTTTCCACGCTCGTGTTTGAACCGGCGGGCGCCGCCGCCAAACAGCCGTTTGGCAAACTCCCGGCGTTTATCCAGCCTTGGATCGAGAACGTCCGCACCGGCATGGGCAGCGGCTTGAGGGAACATTTCCTGGAGGTATTTCTGCTGGTGATGACGATTCCGCTGGCCATGTTGCTTGCGAAAATCATGGGCTATCTGAACACCTATTTTCTGCAATGGGCCGCCGTTCGCACCATTTCCGACCTGCGCACGAAATTATTCAATCATCTGCTTGGATTATCCGCTGGTTTTTTCAACAAGACCAGCAGCGGCGAACTCATTTCACGCGTCATGAATGACACCGGCGCATTGCAGTCCATTGTCAGCGGCGCCACCTCGGTCATTGTCCGCGACCCGGTAACCCTGGTTGGCATATTGAGTGTATTGCTTTGGCGGCAACCGATGATGACGCTCATCTCATTGATCTCATTGCCGATTTGCATGATCCCGATCATTGTTTACAACCGCAAGATCCGCAAGGCCAGCCGCGGAATGCAAAATCAGAGCGCCGGAATCATGCAGGTCATGAGCGAATCCTTCTCCGGCTATCGGGTGATCAAATCCTACAATCTTGAAAACGTGGTCACGGATGAATTTCGCCGGTCTTCAAGCGAATCCATCAGCAACTATATGCGAATCGTCCGCGCCAGTGAAATCACCAGCCCGATGATTGATTTCTTTGCCGCCTTTGGGGTGGCCATGGCGCTGCTTTACATGGTTTATTTGGCGAAGACCAACCCCAACCCGGGAGATTTCATACTGTTTGCCGGCAGTATTTTTTCAATGTATGGCCCGATGAAAAATTTAACCCGGCTGCACAACCAGATCACCCAGGCCCGTGCCGCCAGCGAACGGGTCTTTGAACTGCTGGCCACCACCAATTCCGTGCCGGAACCGGTGCAGCCGAAAATGCTCCACGCCGACCAAGCCGACATCGAATTTAAAGACGTCCACTTTGCCTACGGTGAAAAACCCGTTCTTCATGGCATCAGTCTCACCGTCAAGTCCGGCCAGCTCGTCGCGCTCGTCGGTGCCAGCGGTTCCGGCAAGACCACGCTCGCCAACCTGCTCCTGCGCTTTTACGACCCCACGAAGGGCAGCATCACCATCGGCGGCGTGGATCTCCGCGAGGCCACCACGCGCGATCTGCGCAACCAGATCGCCGTCGTCGCCCAGGAAAATATTCTGTTCAACGACACCATCCGCCGGAACATCGAACTGGGCCGTCTCGGCGCGACTAACGAGGAAATCGTCACCGCCGCGCGCCACGCCTTCGCCTACGATTTTATCATGCAAAAAGAAGGCGGCTTCGATTGCGTCATCGGCGAAAAAGGCGTTTCGCTTTCCGGCGGCCAGCGCCAGCGCATCGCCATCGCCCGCGCCGTCCTGCGCAACGCGCCCATTCTGGTTTTGGACGAGGCCACCAGCGCGCTCGACACCGAATCCGAACGCGCGGTCCAGGCCGCGCTCGATGAACTGATGAAGGGCCGCACCACCATTTGCATTGCGCACCGGCTCTCGACGGTTTTGCACGCCGATTTGATCGTGGTGCTGGATCAGGGCCGGATTGTGGAGACCGGCACCCACGCGGAACTGGCCCGGCACAACGGTGTCTATCAAAAACTCTACGAACTTCAGTTCCTGACCTGAAGCCAGCCCGCAAAATTCCATGCCGACGGAGCCAAAAATCCTGGCGCTTCAGTTCAAATACTTCGGCGACGCCGTGCTGATGACGCCATCGTTGCGGGCCATCCGTGAAAAGTTTCCGCAGAGCGAACTGCACGTCCTCGTGCCGGAAAAAATCGCCCCGGTGCTCCAAAACTTACCGTGGATCAACCATGTCTGGCCCATGCCGCACCGGCGCGGCCGCGCGACCTTGAGCCAGACCTGGCCGGTCATCCGCGCGCTGCGCAGCGAAAAATTTGACCGTTCGGTGGATTTTGCCAGCAACGACCGCGGAGCCATTGCGAGTTTTCTCATCGGCGCGCGGCAGCGGCTCGGCTGGGCGGAGCCCGGCGGTTTCTGGGGCCGCCAGTATTGCTACAATCAACGCATCGCGCCGGAAAACAAAGTGCAGCACGAATCAGCGCGGCTGACGCATCTGCTTTCCGCGTGGAATATCAAGCCGTCATCGCTCGCCGCCGAAATCCGTGCCGACCCGGCTTTGGCAGAAAAGGCGAAGGAACTTTTGCCGCCGGGAAAAATTCTCTGCCACATCGCTTCGAGCCAGTCGAAAAAGGAATGGCCGCTGTCGCACTGGGCGGCGCTGCATCAAATGTCCGCCGGGATCGAACTGGTTTTTACCACCGGCGTCGGTGCGCGGGAAGAATCGCTCCTGACTGGTTTCAGAAAGCAGGCACCCGCCGCGCCGGTTTTGGAACCAATTCCGGATCTCGCTTTGTATCTTGCCATGCTTCAGCGTGCCAAGGCGTTTGTCTCCGGCGACACGGGGCCGCTGCATTTCGCCGCCGGCCTCGGCGTGCCGACGCTGGCGCTGTTCGGCCCAAGTTCCCCCGCGCAATGGGCGCCGGTCGGCACTCAGCACCGGTTTCTGACCGGCAGCGCCTGCACTTGCGGCAATGTCGGCATCTGCGAAAGCACAAAACATTGTCTCGCCGCCATCACGCCGGACCAGGTGTTCGCGGAAATCGTAAAACTTGCTCGCTAACCAGCGTCGCTGACGAAAGCGATAATTTTCGCTTTTATTTTCCGTTCGGCAGGATTAGGCTGGCCGTCCAATGGCTGACAAAATTCCGTATCTCGATCTACCGGCGCAAATCCGCAGCGTCCGCAAGGAACTGGACGACGCCATCGCGCGCACCTTGGATCACTGCTCGTTCTGCCTCGGACCGGACGTCGCGCAGTTTGAAAAAGACTTCGCGAAATTCATCGGCGCGGAACACTGCGTCGCCTTCAACAGCGGCACGTCGGCGCTGCACATCGCGCTCATGCTGCTCAACGTCGGGCCGGGCGATGAAGTCGTCACCACGCCGTTCACGTTTGTCGCGACGAGCTGGGCGATTTCCTACGTCGGCGCGACGCCGGTGTATGTGGACGTGGACGACGTCACGATGAATCTCGACCCGAAATTGCTGGAACGCGCCATCACGCCAAAAACGAAGGCCGTCATGCCGGTGCATCTTTACGGACATCCGTTCGACCTCGAACCGATTCTGGCGATTTGCAAAAAACACAAGCTGCCGCTCGTCGAGGACACGGCGCAGGCGCACGCAGCAAAATACAAAGGTAAAGTCGTCGGCACGTTCGGCGATATTTCCTGCTTCAGTTTTTATCCCGGCAAAAATCTCGGCGCGTGCGGCGAAGGCGGCGCGCTCGTCACGAACAATACAGAATTTGCCAAGCGGGCGCGGTCGTTGCGCGAACACGGTTCGACCGTCCGATATTATCATGACGAGGTTGGATTCAATTACCGGATGGAAGGCATCCAGGGAGCGGTGCTCGGCGTGAAGCTGCCGCATCTACAAAAGTGGACCGACGAACGCCGGCGCGTGGCGCATCGCTATCATGAGTTGTTGAAAGACACGCCGCTGCAACTGCCGCGCGAGGCGGCGGGCTGCGACAGCGCCTACCATCTTTATGTCGTGCGCCATCCGCAGCGCGACAAGCTGAAAGAACATCTCGACGCGAACGGCGTCGGCTGCGCGCTGCATTATCCGGTGCCGCTGCATTTGCAAAAATGCTACGCGAGCCTCGGCCACAAGGCTGGCGATTTTCCAGTGGCCGAAAAAGCCGCGCGCGAATGCCTGAGCCTGCCGATTTATCCCGAACTGACCGACGCGCAAATCCAGCGCGTCGTCGCGGTCGTCAAGGATTTCTTCCGCAAGTGACCGGCGCAGCCTGCGCAAAAAGTGTCGCATAAATGGCAGAATATGTTCTGTCCATGCGATAATTTTCATGGAGAATGACCTCGTTCACCGCGAGTTCACCAACTAAACTGAGACCATGAAAACCGCCAAACCTGCCGACAAAGACAACGCCACCAGCCGCTGGCTCTCGTTCCGCCCCGAAATCAAGGTCGTGGACTGCACCATCCGCGACGGCGGCCTGATGAACAACCACCATTTCGAGGACGCGACCGTCAAGCTGGTTTACGAAACCTGCCTCGCCGCCGGCGTGGATTACATGGAGCTGGGCTACAAGGCGTCGCGCAAAGGCATCAAGGTCGGCGAACATGGCGATTGGAAATATTGCACCGAGGAAACCATCCGCCGCATCGTTGGCGATAATAAAACTGGTTTGAAACTCTGCGTCATGGCCGATGCCGAGCGGTGTGATTACAAGGAAGACATTCTGCCGAAAAAGGATTCCGTCCTCGACATGATCCGCGTGGCGACCTACATCCACCAGATTCCGACCGCGCTGGACATGGTCAAGGATGCGCACGACCAGGGTTATGAAACCACGGTCAACCTCATGGCGGCCTCGACAATTCCCGACGCCGAGTTGAACGAAGGCTTGGAAATGCTCGCGAAATCCGAAGCCAAGGCGATTTACGTCGTGGACAGCTTTGGCGCGTTTTACAGCGAGCGCGTTCACGAGCTGGTGAAAAAATATCTCGGATACTGCAAATCGTCCGGCAAGGAAGTGGGCGTGCACATGCACAACAACATGCAGCTCGCGTTCGCCAACACCATCGAAGGCATCATCGAGGGTGCGAATTTTCTGGACGCCACCATGGCCGGGCTTGGCCGCGGTGCGGGCAACTGTCCGATGGAATTACTCCTCGCTTTCCTGCACAACCCGAAATACGAATTGCGCCCCGTGCTCGATCTCGTGCAAAACCACATCGAACCGATGCGCGCAAAACTGCTCTGGGGCTACGACCTGCCGTATCTGCTCACCGGCATGTTGAACCAGCATCCGCGCACCGCCATCAAATTCAAGGAAGCCGAACTGAAGGGTGAAAAGGGCGACATCCTGAAATTTCATGACACGGTGACAGATCAGGAGTAACGCCGTAATCATTCAATGTGAGTATCTGCGGCTTGCACCAAAGCGGCAGCGGACGGTAACTTATCACCATGTCGCACGCCGATTTTGTCCATTTGCATCTGCACACCGAGTATTCTCTGCTCGATGGCGCGTGCCGTCTGGACAAATTGATGGACCGGGCGCACGAGCTGAAATTTCCCGCGCTCGCCATCACCGACCACGGCGCGATGCACGGCGTGATTGAGTTTTATCAGGCCGCGCGCGCCAAGGGCATCAAGCCCATCATCGGCTGCGAGGTTTATGTCGCGCCCGGCT
>CAZIFP010000149.1:0-7347 GCA_964538105.1 uncultured Bifidobacteriaceae bacterium | reverse complement strand
TCAACATTTCGAGCGCGTCGTGAATCGGCTGCATCCACGGCGCGAGTTTTTCCTCGAGCGATCCGGGCAGGAAGCCAAGCTCCTTGCCCATGGAAATAGTCGGGCGCGCGACGACGAGCCGGCGGAACTCGCGGTCCAGCACGGTGCGCTTCAAACCGGCGGCCATCGCCATCAGGGTTTTCCCCGTGCCGGCCTTGCCCATGAGCGTGACGAGCTTGATGCGGTCGTCGAGCAGCGCGTCGAAGGCGTAATGCTGCTCGCGGTTGCGCGGCTTGATGCCCCAGATGCCTTCGCGGCAGTCAATGATCGGAACGAGCTTCGTGCCGGTGGCGTCCACTTTCGTGAGCGCGGCTTTTTTGGGATTCGCCTCGTCAATGAGCGTGCAAAATTCGTTCGGAAAATACTTTTTCCCGCCGTTGATTTCCATCTCGCCGTTGGCGCGAAATGTCGCCATCCGCTCCGGGCTGACGGACATCTCGATCATGCCGGTGTAAAGATCCTGGATGAGCACGCGGTCGTTCTCGTAATCCTCGGCCTGCAAACCGAGCGCGTCGGCCTTGATGCGCAAATTAATATCTTTGGAGACGAGAATGGTCGGATTTTTCGGCTGCGCCTTCTGGATGCTGGCGGCGAACGCGAGGATGCGGTTGTCCACGCTGTTGCTGTTCAGGATGTGGCTGTCGCCGTTGGCCGGGCTGTGGCCGTTTTTCAGAAACGCGATTTTCAGCTTGCCACCATTGGGCAGATTCACGCCTTCGCTCAAGCTGCCTTCGCCGCGAAAGCCGTCGAGCATCCGCGAAACCTGCCTCGCGTTCTGGCCCAGCTCGGAGGATTCGCGCTTGAAGCGGTCAATCTCCTCGATGACCTCGATGGGAATCAGGACATTGTTGTCGGCGAAGTTGAGGAGGGAGTTCGGGTCGTGGAGAACAACGTTGGTGTCGAGAATGTAGTTTTTCACTAGGTAAAAATCGTTTAGAGCAAATCAAAGTCAGGTGGCAGGACGGCGACGTTTGGGTGACAAACCGGTTTCATTTCAGGTGCTTCAATTTGATGCGGGTCATGCGCTGGTGCCATTGCTGGATTTGTCTGTGGCGCGCGGGCAGTTTGTAATGGCCGGAATACAGAAAATTTTCGAGCATGCCGAACAGGTCGAAATCCACAAAGCGCGGCTGGTCGTCCAGCAAGAATTCCTGATGCGTCAGGATGATTTCAAACGGGATCAGCCGCTCCTCCAGTTTTTTGAGCCACAGTTTTTGATCCTTGCGCCATTGCTCGATGCAGCTGCGGCCGAACTTGCGTTCCTTGAACCGCAAAAACTGCAACTGGTCCGCCGCCGGCACGTTTTCCCGCCAGTAAATGTCGTTCAGCCGGAACGTCGCGCCCTCGATTTCGTTCTCGATGAACTTCCAGAGGACGGATTGCACGCCGCGCCATCGCGTCGGGAACAGGCCCAGCTCCATTTCCTCGTCGAGATATTTGGCAATGACCTGCGAGTCCTCGCTGACCTCAAAAATCACATTTTTGCCGTCGCGGATGATTGGCACGCCGTAATAACGCTGCCGGGTGAGCTTCCAGACCAGCGAACGGTCCTGGTTGGGAATGTCGGTGATTTTGAAGAGCGTGCCGGAAAATTCCAAAATCCGCCGTTGCACCAGGCAGAACGGACTCCACGGAAATTGGATCAATTCAATCATGTCAAAAGTTTTTTACGGCGAACAACGGCAATTTAGGACTCGTCCCGCGCGCTGACAAGTGCAAACACCGCTTTACTCCATTTTATAACAGCGTTAAATTCGCCGCATGGCTGCTGAATACGATTCAACCGAGTTTGTGGACACCGATTTTCAAACGCAAAAATCGCCCTTCGCCGCGCCCGCGCCCGATACGCTGCGCGCACCGACGCGCGACGAGGTGGACCGCAAGGTCGTCGAGGCGCAGCAGAAGCTCGCCGAACTCAAGCGCGCGCAGGACAGCCTGGAACGTGAACGCGCTTCGCTGGAGGAACTGCGCCGCCGCCAGAGCGAATTCCAGACCGGCCGCCAGGAAATGATCCACAACCTCACGCGCGGCCTCGGCCTGCTCGAGGAGGCCGAGTTCAACCAGCGCCACGAAGCCGAGCAGATGCTCAAGACCATCGCCGATTTCCGCGACGCGCTCGTCAAGATCGAAGCCGTCCGCGACGAAACGTGGACAAAGGAAAATTTCAGCACCGAACTGACCCGCGCGCTCACGGCCATCGAAAACGCACGCATGGAATGGAACACCGCGCGCCTGAAACTTCCCGCGCTGTCGCCCGAGGCGTTGAAGAAAACCGAAATTGCAATCGCGCCGCCAGCCGCCGCGTCATTGCTCACCAGCTTGAGCTTCGGCGAGCTTTGCAAAATCGGCCTGGCGATGACGTGGCCGCTCGTGCTCGTCGCGCTGGGCGCGCTCGGCGTGTTCATCGCTATCCTGGTGCGGCATTAAAATTTTCGTATGGCGTTGTTGAAGAAAAAATCCGACCCGATTTCCGACCGCGCCCGCACGCTCAACGACCAGATTGCCGCGCTCGAATCCGAGATCAAGAAGCTCGACACGCAGATCCAGTGCGCGCCCGCGCCGAAATTCCGTTCCACCGCCATTCCGCACGGCGCCACCGTGTTGCGCACCGCCGAGCCGCCGCCCGCGCCCAAGCCCGCCGCGCACGAGCCGGTTTTTGAAAAAATCAACCAAGAACCGCTGCAAGCGCGCGCCGACGCGGAATCCGCCGACCATTACAACGATGTCGGTGTGCGCAAATACGATTTGCCGGCATTGTGGAACCGCCTCCGCAACCACCTGCGCGGCCCGACCACCACGAATCCGCGCCTCGTGAACTATCTCGCCGCCGGCGGCGTCCACGGTCTGCGCCCGATGCGCTACGAGAAGCGCGTCGCCCGCAACCGCTTCCTTGCGCTGGTGATTCTTCTATTTTCATTATTGCTTGGCCTTATTTACGTTTTTGTGCGAAATCATTGAGTCTCGTGAATCGGTGAAATGTTAAATTGTTGAATTGGATGAAAACTAATTTTGTTGAACTGCCAGTCTCCACGCGCGATGGAAAGTTTCTGGCGCGTTATTCGGAGAAAGGTCTGGCTCAAATAAACTTCCCGGTGGTGGGGCGAGTGTCCTCGCGAACCGTGAAAAGGGAAACCGTTCCCGCCAAAGTCCGTGGCTGGCATCGCGCAACGGAGGCTGCGCTCAAAAAAATTCTTGCCGGCAACGAGCCGGAAAAATTTCCGCCGCTGGATTTGACGGGCACGGCATTTCAGAAAAGCGTCTGGAACGCGCTGCGGAAAATTTCCCTCGGCAAAACAAAAAGCTACGGCAAAATTGCGGCGGCGATTGGCCGGCCCAAGGCCGTCCGCGCCGTGGGCGGCGCGTGCGGCGCGAATCCGGTGCCGGTTTTGGTGCCGTGCCATCGCGTGCTGGCCGCGAACCAAAAACTCGGCGGTTTCTCCGGCGGATTGGATTGGAAAAGCAGTTTGCTCAAGCGCGAGGGCATAAAGTTCAGCAGTTAGAAAATCCTCTGCATGCTTATCAGAAATGCAACAGTTGACGACCTCGATACTTTGCTCGCGCTGAACACATTCGTTCAGCAACGACATGCATGTGAATTGCCTCGACTGTTCAAATCTCCGACGAAGACTCAACAGACAGTCGAAATATTTCGGAATTTTATTACCGATGCAGCCAGCCTTGTGCTTTTGGCGGTGGGAAAGGAGCCCGTCGGTTATCTATGGGCGCAGTTTCAAAATCGTCCGGCAAATTGGGCGCTTCGAGAATTGCAGCTGCTTTACATTCAGCACATGGTCGTTGCGCCAACATTTAGACGGCAGAGTGTGGGCACTTTGTTGATGTCCGCCGCATTGAATGCGGCCAGAAGCAAAGGGATTGAACGCGTGGATTTAGATGTGCGGTCGTTCAATCTTGAAGCTTAACAGTTCTATGCAAAGCATGGATTCAAAGTGTTCAACGAAAAATGACGCTTGCGACGGACGCAACTTAATTGGTGGACTGGTTCAAATTCTATTCCGCCGTCAGCCGGATGATTTCGCGCGGCGGCGTCTGCGGTTTGAATTTCACGAGGCGTTCCAGTCTTGATTTTGGGAGCGCAACCGTCCCGGTTGCCGTTCGGTGCGTCCCGCGCCGAACACGAGCGAGGTTGCGCACACGAATCAAAATCAACCGTCGCCGCACGGTGCCAGCGGCGGGACGCCGCTGGCTGCGACCGGGACGGTGCGCTCCCCATTTCAAATTTTTTTGCCGCTGGCAGCGCGATAGTTTCAAGAAGCGTCGCACGCGGACGGAATTTTGCAAACCGTTCCAGTTTTTCTACAGGCGGAGATTCGACGGTGGTGTCACTGCCTCGGCAGCGCAATGATGATTGCTGTGCCGCGACCGATTTTGGATTTAATGCGGATGGTGCCGCGATGCGTTTCGACGATGCGGCCGACAATGGCCAAACCCAGGCCGGTGCCCTTGGCTTTCGTGGTGCTCAACACGGCGGTGAAGGCGCGCTTTTGCAACTCGGTGCTCATGCCCTTGCCGGTGTCCTTGAATTCGATGGCAATGTGCGTGGGCGGCGTGTTCGCGTGCTGTGAACGAACCTCGTGCGACTTGATCGTAAGCGTGCCGCCGTCGGGCATGGCTTCGGCGGCGTTGAGTATCAAATTCAAAAATGCCTGCTCCAACTGCGGCGCGTCGCCCAAGACCAGCGGCAGGTCCGGTTGCAAGTCGCGAACCAGTTGGACGTTTTGATTGGCCAGCTTGTGACGGACGAGCAGGCCCAGCTCCTCCACCAGCTCGTTCAAATTCACCGGCGCGAGTTTGGGTTCGGTCGTGCGCGCGAAGTCCAGAATCTGCTCCACGATTTTGTTCAGGTGCTCGATTTTGGCCTCGATGATGCGCGTGTCCTTAGCGCGCGGGTCGCCATCGGGAAATTTCAAGTCCAGCGAGTGATACAGCAGTTTCATCACGGTGAGCGGGTTGCGGATTTCGTGCGCAACCTCGGCGGCGAGCAGGCCGAGCGCGGAAAGTTTTTCGTTTTGCCGCAACTGTTCCTCCACGTCCACGATGCGTTCGTAGAGCCGCGCCTTTTCAATGGCGATGGCCGACAATTCCGCCAGCGCGCTCAGGATTTTTATTTCCTCGTTGGAAAAATTGTAGGGCCGGCCCGTGTAAACATTGAGCGTTCCGATGGACTGGCCGGCAAACAGCAACGGCACGCTCAACAGTGAAACCAGCCCTTCCTGGCGCGCAACCTCGACGTTTTGGTAACGGCCCGAAGTCTGCACATTGGCGACCTGCATGGGCTTTTTACGGCGGGCGACAACACCGAGCAAACTTTCTGCCACGCTCAAGCGCGGTTTTTTAATGTAAGCGTCGCCCGCGCCGCAGCTCGCGCGCAGGTCGAGCCACTCGCGGTTTTCGTCAATCATCATCAGCGAACACATCCGCGCGTGCATGAGCTCGCACGCCTCGCGCGTAATGGCGCGCAGGGCCTCGTCCAGATTCAACGTGGAATTGATCGTGCGGCTCACGCTGGCGAGCGACTCGAACAAATGCACCTTCAGCCGCAGCTGTTCGTAAAGCCAGGTGTTCTGGATCACCTTGGCCGCCTGCACGGCAAGCTGTTCGAGCAAGTCCTGGTCATCCGGGCTGAAGGCGTCCGCGCGGTCGGAATCTACGTTGATTACGCCGCGCGTTTCGCCGTTCACTTCCAGCGGCACGGCCAGTTCCGATTTCACGCCTCGCCGCGCGGCGACATAGCGTGGGTCTTGCGTCACGTCGCCCACGCGCACAGGCTTGCCGTGGCGCGCGACCCAGCCGGTGACACCTTCGCCCACGCGCAGTTTCAATTTGGTGGCCGCGCTCGGCAGGTTTTGCGACGCGGAAATCTCCAGCAAGCCGGTGGTGGGATTGATCAGCACCACCGAGCCGGAGCTGGCGTTCATCAGGCGGACGGCCTCGCTCACGATCAATTGCAGCGCCTCCTGCGCCTCGAGCGTGGAGTGGATGACGTTGCTGACTTGATAGAGCAATTGCAGCCGCTCGTGGCGCTTCGTCAATCTGGCCAGTTCGTTCATCACTTTCAAAAACTATCGCACGCGCGCCATCAACGCCAGACCGAGCGCTCCGAAAAAAAAATTTGGCAGCCATGCCGCGAGCCACGCGGGCAGATAGCCGCCGGTGCCGAGCGCCAGGCCGACCTGTTGAACCACGAAAAAGGCGAAGCAGATGAAAATGCTGCCCGCCACGCCAAAAAAAAGATTGCGCCGGCCCGTGGCCGCGCCAAAAGGAATGGCGATCAACACCACGACGAGGCATGTCCACGGCGCGGCGAGCCGGCCGTAAAATTTCGTGAACAGCCAGCCGGAATCCGCCGCCGGCAGGTTGGGATGCAACCGCAGATAGGCAAAAATGTCCGCGAGCGGAATGTCCGAACTCCGGTTTCGTTTCAGGCTCTGGTAGCTGCTGATCTTGATTTCGCTGCGGATTTGCCGAGGGGTTT
The DNA here is from genome assembly GCA_964538105.1 of uncultured Bifidobacteriaceae bacterium. Taxonomy (GTDB): domain Bacteria; phylum Verrucomicrobiota; class Verrucomicrobiia; order Limisphaerales; family UBA11358; genus UBA11358. The sequence continues at coordinate 815 of CAZIFP010000149.1, read as the reverse complement.
CGTCGAAGTCCGGCATCGCCAGGACATTCGTCAGCAGCGACGGCACGAGCGGCGCGGTGTCATTGGCCTGTGAATATTCCGCCGCGTTGTAAAAGGTCCAAACGCCGTTGGTGCGGATGGCGCGATCAGCCCGCAGCAGTTGAATCGAACCGTCGGGCGCATACCAGCTCACCTGCGGCCTGAACATTTCGGCGGTCGCCACGCGATATTCGCCGATGAGCCATCTGCGATGGCCGCGGGCGTCGAAGGTGACGTTGCGAAATTCGTTTTTCGATTCGACATCACCCGGTTTTTGAACGTAGCGGGACAAAATGTGATTCTTCCAGTCCGAACTGCGCGGGACAACTGATTCGTTCAAGACAAACAGTGCCAGGCTCAAGACGACCCCGACCACGAAATACGGCGCGCAAATCCGTCCCAAACCGATGCCCGCCGCGCGCATGGCCGTCAGCTCGTTGTAACGCGAGTGGTTCGTGAGCGTGTAAAGCAGCGCCAGCAGCAGTGTGATGGGCAGCACCATCACCAAAAATTCCGGCGTGATGGCCGCGCTGTATTCGAGCACGTCGAGGAAATGCAGTTTGCGTTCCTGCAGTTTTTCCAGTTCGCCGAACAGCGTGAAGCAATTTCCCAAAAGCACGATTCCGCCGAGGCAATACATCAGCGGCGTCAGCAGTTCGCGGAACAAATATCGGTCAAGCAACCGCATGGGCCAGATTAGACGGCGCGCATTGCGCGGGGCAAGTTTTGTCGTCGGGGAAAATGGTGGGTTGGGAGAGACTCGAACTCTCGACCAATGCCTTAAAAGGGCACTGCTC
>CAZIFP010000148.1:0-7420 GCA_964538105.1 uncultured Bifidobacteriaceae bacterium | reverse complement strand
CGTCCGCATCGTAAACCACGCCGCCGATTTCCTCGCGCATGAGCAGGCTGAAAACAGAGTTTGTAAAATTGAGCAGCGTTTCGCGGCTGCGGAAATTTTCGGCGAGCGGGATGACCCGGCCGTTTTTGCCACGCAACTTGCGGGCGTAATCGCGGAAGATTTTTGGATCGGCGAGCCGGAAACGGTAGATGCTCTGCTTCACGTCGCCCACGAGAAAGCGATTTTGGCCCGACGGAGTCCCGCCCCACCGTTCGTCACGGCTTAGTCCGAGGATGATCTTGTCCTGTGCGGCATTGATGTCTTGATATTCGTCCACGAGGACGAACTTTAACTTCGCGCGCCAGTTTTCCGCGATGACCTTCGGCTGGCCGGCGGAAAAATCCCAAAGCAGCTTCAGCGCGAACTGTTCGAGGTCGTGGAAATCCACAACCCCGTCGGCGCGTTTACGTCCGGCGAATTTTTCAGTGAATTCCTGCGCGAGCCGCAGCAGTGTTTCCATGTCGCCGCGCACCCAGCTCCAGTCTTCCGCGAGCGGATCATTGCCATTTTTAACCGGTGCAAGCGCGGCCAGAAACTTTGCCTCCTCAAAAATGCCGCCAAGCGCCGGGCGCAGTTTCCCGGCTTTGCCCTTCGGATAATTAGCGGTCAGATCAGCGGCGGCGATTTGCTCCAGGACTTCCGCCGCGAGCTCGCGGGCGAAGTTTTTGTCCAGCCGCGACAAAATGCCCGTCAATTCAGCGGCTTTTTCATTTCCGCCTTTCAGATTTTCCAGAACCGGCAGCCATTCGTTGCGCCAGTCTTCAACCGCGTCGAGCAACCAGCCATGCCATTCGACTGGCCTGGCGGCGGAAAATTTCTGGATTTGTTCCGCGAGCCAGCCGGCGGCATCCGGCCGCGTTTGCGAATAATGGTGCAGCCGCAAAATGAGCGCGCGGATTTTTTCATCACGGCCGCCGCCGTGGATCTGGATGAGATTTTGGACGGCGATGGAAAATTCATCCTCGCCGGCGTAGTGCGCTTGAAACTGTTCGTCGAGTGTTTCGGTGGCGAGCTGGCGGGCTTCTCCTTCATCGAGGATCGCAAGCTGCGGGTCAAGACCGAGTTCATGAAAATGCTCGCGCACAAGGCGAAGGCAAAAACTGTGAAGCGTGCCGATGTGCGCGAGGTCGAACCGCGCGATTTGTTCCGGCCAGAAAGTTTCACCATGCGTCGCGGAAATTTTTTCTTCCAGGCCTATCCGCAGCCGCTGGCGCATTTCGGCGGCGGCGGCCTCGGTGAAGGTGACGACCAGCAGTTCGTCGAGCGATGCGCGATCACGTTCGAGGCAGTCGAGGCAGCGGGCGACGAGCGTCCGGGTCTTGCCGGTGCCGGCGCCGGCCATGACGAGGACGTTGCCGCGCGCCTCCACGGCTTGCTGCTGTGATTCCGTCAGTGAACTCTTTTCTTTGCGCGGCAATTCCATGCGTGCGGAAATTTTAGCCGCAGACGGACTCGGATGGAACAATGATTTGTCGCGGCAAAACCCGGCACGCGAAAAATGAGGGCCATAGCCTTGTTTCAGCAGCGACTGTTAAGCAAAACCGGCGGGCGCGTCTCCGATTGCCCGATGGCGAAACGTCGAGCTTAATGATATTCCTGCACCGTCTTCACCGCGTAGCCGGATTTTTTCAGCGCGGCGATGCCGAGCGCGGCGGCCTTCGCACCGGAGAGCGTGGTCATGATCGGCGTGCCGGTGTAGACGGCGGTGGTGCGGATTTTCATCTCGTCCTCGCGCGGCGACTGGCCGGCGGGCGTGTTGATGACGAGCTGGATTTCCTTGTTCTTGAGCAGGTCAATCACGTTCGGCCGGCCTTCGAGCAATTTCAAAATACGCTTAACTTTCAGCCCGGCCTTTTCCAAAATGGCCGCCGTGCCGCTCGTGGCGACGAGTTCAAAGCCGAGGTCGGAAAATAGTTTTGCGACCGCCGCCACTTCGGTTTTGTGCGAGTCGCTGACGCTGATGAACACTTTCCCGCTTGTCGGCAGCGGCGAGTTCGCGGCCATCTGCGATTTGGCGTAGGCCACGCCGAGATCGGCGTCAAGGCCCATGACTTCGCCGGTGGAACGCATTTCCGGCGAGAGCAAAATGTCCTGGCCGACAAATTTGTTGAACGGGAAAACCGATTCCTTCACGGCCCAATACTTCGTCCAAATCTCCTCGGTGAATCCCAGTTCCTTCAAGGTTTTCCCGGCCATCACTTTGGCGGCGAGTTTGGCGAGCGGTATGCCGATGGCCTTGGAGGTGAATGGCACGGTGCGCGAAGCGCGCGGATTCACTTCGAGAACGTAAACCATGTCGCCCTTGACCGCATATTGAACATTCATCAGGCCGACGACTTTCAGCTCGAGAGCCATCGCGTGCGTGTATTCGCGGATGGTTGAAATGACTTTTCCAGAAAGCGAGTGCGGTGGCAGCACCATCGCGGCGTCGCCGGAATGGACGCCGGCAAACTCGATGTGCTCCAGCATTCCGCCGATGACGATGGTGCCTTCGTTCGCATTTTTGAAATGGCCGACATCGGTGATGCAGTCCACGTCCACTTCGGTGGCGTCTTCGAGAAATTTGTCCACGAGCACCGGACGATCCGAGGAAACCTCAACGGCGAACTTCATGTAGTGCGTCAGCTCCGCGTCGGAATAAACAATCTGCATCGCGCGGCCGCCCAGCACGAACGACGGGCGGACGAGCACGGGATAAGTCAGGCGCTTGGCGATGACGAGCGCTTCGTCGGCGTTCGTGGCGAGGCCGTTCGGCGGCTGCGGAATGTTCAGCTTGTGCAACATCGCCGCGAACAGCTTGCGATCTTCGGCGATCTCGATGCTCTGCGGCGAGGTGCCGATGATGTTGACGCCGTTCTTCTGCAAACCGAGCGCGAGGTTCAGCGGCGTCTGCCCGCCGAACTGCGCGATCGCGCCCCAGCATTTTTCGCGTTCGTAAATGTGCAGCACGTCTTCGAGTGTGAGCGGCTCGAAAAATAATTTGTCGCTGGTGTCGTAATCGGTGGAAACCGTCTCGGGATTCGAGTTCACCATGATGGTTTCAAATCCGTCTTCCTTCAAAGCGAACGCGGCGTGGACGCAGCAATAATCGAATTCAATGCCCTGGCCGATGCGGTTCGGCCCGCCGCCGAGAATCATGACTTTCTTCGCGGTGTTGCCTTTCACCTCGTCATCGCCACGATCGTAGGTGGAATAATAATACGGTGTGTAAGCCTCGAACTCGGCGGCGCAGGTGTCCACGAGCCGGTAGCTCGGCACGAGGCCGAGACGTTTGCGTTCGGCGCGGACGGCATCTTCGGTGGTGCCGGTGAGATGCGCGATCTGCCGGTCGGAAAATCCGAGCGACTTGGCTTGGGTGAGTATTTCAGCGTTGAGTGATGGCATCGGGCGAAATCAAATTCGCGATAGTAAGCCGGAAATTTTTCCGCGTGTCCAGAGGAGTGTGCATTCGCTGCTTGCCGGGCTTGTGGCTTTCCGTTACGAAATGGGTGTGAAAAAATTGGGACAACGGCTGCTGTGGATGTGGCTGTTCGTTCCGCTCGTCGCTTCCGCGCAAATTGACCCGGCCGCACGCGATCTGATGCAGTTCGGCTACAACCAGGCTTTCGAAGGACATCCGCCGCTAGCGGGCTACGCGTTTTACTATCATAACCAGCCGGATTTTCTGCGCACGAACCTCACGCTGCGGCTGGCCGTCGCGCCGGTCTATGTGGACTCCAACCTCGGCTTCGTCAATGGACTCGGCCCGAACACTGATTTTGCGCTTGGCCTGGCCGGCGGCGGTTTTTCCGACAGTTACAACGAAATTCGCGGCGGCACCTATTACCAAAGCGAATCGTTTGAAGGCAATGGCGCGGAAATCTCCGCCAGCGTGTATCACCGGTTCAATCCAACCGAAGAGATTCCATTGAACTACATTTTGCGCGGCACGGCGCATTATTCTGATTATAACCGTGACAATGACACCGCGCCGGATTTTCAACTGCCGAACAACCATGCCGATTTCAGCGTGCGCACCGGCCTGCGCTGGGGTGGCGTGGAGCCAACGCTCTTCCCGCCGCTCGCGATGGAATTATCCGTCTGGTATGAAGGCCATCTGCGCACCGACCCGGGCAGCTATGGCATCAACAACGCCGACGAACTCGAATCGCAGTCGCATTTGTTCTGGTCGGAAGCCGCGCTCGCTTACACGCTGCCGAAGAGCCAGCAAAGTTTTTATGTCCGCCTGACCGCCGGGACCAGCGTGGACGCCGACCGTTTCAGCGCGTATCGCCTCGGCGGATTTCTGCCGCTCGTGTCGGAATTTCCGCTGTCGCTGCCTGGCTATTATTTCCAGGAAATCAGCGCACAGCAGTTCGTGCTGCTCAACGCCAACTACCTCGTGCCGCTCGACCCCGGAAAACTTTTCGACCTGGATTTGAACGCGTCCACGGCCGTCGTGGATTATCTGCCCGGAGAATCGCAGCCCGGCAACAGCTTGAGTGGCGTGGGCGGCGGCATCTTGTATCACACGCCGTCCAACCGGCTGAAGCTCATGCTCAACTACGCCTACGGCATTGACGCGATCCGCTCAAACGGGCGCGGCGCGAGCAGCATCGGCGTGCTGATGCAGATTGACCTCGGCCGGATGAGCAGCGAGAAGTTCAGCCAGCCGCAGCCGCTGCCCTTGCACGGCTGGCAGCGTTTTTTCCAGTAAAGTTGTCCGGGACTTTGCTGCCGTATAGGCCGCCACATTAAATTTGTTTTTCCATTCGACTTTCTTCCTTCATCATTTCCCGATGACATCGCCCAACGCCGAACTGCTCCGCTCGCTGGGCCGGCTCGCGCGCGGATTGTCCGCGCTGTTCTGGGGCCTGCCTGCCGCGCTGATCATCTGCGCGGAAACCGCCCGCGCCAGCTTGCTCAAGCCGCCCGGCATTCTTCCCGCGCTGGTCGCCACCGGACTGCTGCTCTACGGCCTCTGGCAGATGGGCCGTTTTCAAAAACAGGAACGCCCCTGGCGCAACGCGCTCGACCGCGCGAAGCTGCTCGGCCTCGTCAACTTCGGCCTCTGCCCGTTTCTCTACTGGCAAAACAAGCTGCCGGATGAAGTTTTCTTCAACACGGCGGTCTTCGTGCTGGTGCTGTCGGCCATTCTGTTTCTGTTCAACCTGAACGTTGTCCTCAAGCAACTCGGCGCGATGCTGCCGGATGAAACCCTGCGGCAGGAGACGCGGCAGTTCACCGCGCTCAATCGCTGGCTGCTCGTCGGGCTGCTGCTGTGCGCCTCGGCGTATGTCATTTTGCTCCACGACCCGCGCCTGCCTGCCGCGTTTGGCGCGCTGTTTGTCTGGATCAACCGCTTCAGTTTTTTGGCGCTGACCTTTTTCGCGCTGCTGCCGCTCGCGATGACGATGGCGCTGATCTGGAAAACCAAGGAGGTCATCCTCGACAGCGTGTTCGGTCCGCGTCAGTAATTCAGATTTTAATCCTAATCTTCATCGTAATCTTAATCTCCCCGAACGATTATGGTTACGAGCAGGATTAAGATCATGAAAAACGCCGGGCAAACGTCCCTTGATTGAACCACGCAAATCTTGCTACCGTCACCACCACTTTCACATGACATCCAATTTCCTGTCCAAAATGGGCCGGCGCACGGGCCTGCCGCCGATCTCGTGGCTCATGCAGACCGCGCTCACGCGGCCAAAATTGGTTTCGCTCGCCGCCGGATTCACGGACAACGCCACTTTGCCCGTCGAGATTTCGCGCAAGCTGCTGAATGAAGTCCTTCGCTCGCCGACAACCGGCCAGCCCGCGCTGCAATACGGCATCACCGCCGGCGAAATGAATCTGCGAACGCTCACCGCGAAGCACCTGCAAAAACTCGACGGCGGACATGACCGCGCGCATTCGCCCGAACACGTCATCATCACCGGCGGCTCGCAGCAGTTGCTGTATATGACGCTCGAAGCGCTCTGCGACGAAGGCGACATCATCCTCGTCGAAGACCCGACGTATTTCGTTTTCTTGAGCATTCTCCAAAGCCGCGGCATCAAGGCGCGCGGCGTGAAACTGGAGCGCGACGGCATTGATCTCGCGCACCTCGAAAAAGTTTTGGAACGGCTGGAAAAATCCGGTGAACTCCGCCGCGTGAAGGCGCTTTATCTCGTCACTTATTTTCAAAATCCGACTGGCGCGACGACTTCGCTCGCAAAAAAATCCGCCACACTAAAATTATTGAAAAAATTCGAGCGCGCCGCCGGACATCCGCTTTACCTGCTCGAAGACGCCGCGTATCGCGAACTGCGTTTTGACCACGGGGCGGACGTGCCGACCGCGCTAACGCTGCCCGGCGCGGCGGAACACGTGATTTACACCGGCACCTACAGCAAGCCCTACGCGCCCGGCGCACGCGTCGGCTTCGGCATTTTGCCGAAACCGGTTTTCACGACCGTCCAGCGCATCAAGGGCAACCACGATTTCGGCACGGCGAATCTGCTGCAACAATTGCTCGCCGGCGCGCTGTCATCGGGACTCTACGACAAACACGTCGCGAAGGTGCGGAAAAATTATGCCCGCAAGGCGCGTGTGATGAAGCAGGCGCTTGCTGATCATTTTCCGGCGAACGTGGAGATCTGGGAATCCGGCGGCGGACTTTATTTCTGGGCGCGATTGCCGGAGGGAATTTCCACCGGCGTGAAGTCAAAAGTATTTCAAGCAGCGCTGAAAGCCGACGTGCTCTATGTTCCCGGCGAACTGTGTTACGCCGACGATCCGTCGCGCGCCAAGCCGGACCACGAAATGCGCATCAGCTTCGGCAGCGCAAGCGAGGAAAACATCCGCAAAGGAATCGCGCGGCTGGGCAAGGTGTTGGCGAAATTAGGCAACGGAAAATGACTGGTTTGGCAAGCGTTTTGAATTTTATCGTTTTCATATTTCAGAATCTCCTTTGGTTTTATGTTTTGGTGTTTTCGGAATTGGACAAATCCGCGTGATGCCACCATCCGCCGCCGAGAGCCTGAAACAGCGGCGTTGTGAACCGGATCCACACATTTCTTGCCCGGACGATATTCTGTGGATTTAATGACAAGGCCTTTGAGCAGGCCTTGAACAGAGCCGCCGTTCCTTGGACAAAAGCCTGGGATGAACCAAAATATCTGGACGACTTTTTGATGCCGCCGACAGGCAAAATAAAATAAAAAAATAACAACTGTGTAAAAACGTCCTGTTGACGGGATCTCAACTCGCATTAAGAAACAGGACATGGCTCAATGACTGCGCAGATCAAAGATGCGCAGCGGAAGTTTGCTTTTGCGTGACAGCCCCGATTTCTACGCAGGTAATTTATAGCAATTAACAATAACAATGGGACATATTAGCGATAAAAAGGGAGGGGTTG
>CAZIFP010000147.1:0-7460 GCA_964538105.1 uncultured Bifidobacteriaceae bacterium | reverse complement strand
AGCACGGATTGCAGCTCGCCTGCTTCGGCCACGCCGGCGACGGCAACATCCACACGAACGTGATGGTGGATTATGCGCAACCCGGCGCGAAGAAACGCGCCAAAGTGTGCCTTGATGACTTATTCCGCTGGGTGATTGCCTCCGGCGGCGCGATCACCGGCGAACACGGCATCGGCCTCGCCAAGAAGCGCTGGTGGCCACTAGCCGTTTCCAAGGAAGCGCACGAATTGCATCGCGCGGTAAAGCACGCGCTCGATCCGCACGGCATTTTGAATCCCGGCAAGTTTGTTTAAGCGTTAAATCGTTGAACTGGTAAAAAGTTGAATCGTCGCCAACGTAACAATGCATCGATTTAACGATTCACCCATTGCCCACCATCACTACAAACTCCCCTTTCAAGCTGCGCTTGGCCGCGATCTCCAGCAGCGCCGCCGGCTTGCCACGCAGAAATTCCTCGAACTTCTTTGTCAGCTCGCGCGCCAGCACCACGTCGCGTTCGGGATAAACCTCGTTCAACTCGCCGAGCAATTTTTCGATGCGATATGGCGATTCGTAGAAAACCAAAGTGCCGGCGACAGTTTTCAAAGATTCCAGCTTGTTGCGCCGCTGGCCGGATTTGTGCGGCAGAAAACCGACGAAATGAAATTCCTCCGTCGGCAGGCCGCTCGCGGTGAGGCCGGCGACGAGCGCGCACGGACCGGTCACGGCTTCCACGCGGAAGCCGGCGGCGATGGCGGCTTTCACCACGCGTTCGCCGGGGTCGCTGATGCCGGGACTGCCGGCGTCCGTGACCAGCGCGACCTTCTCGCCACGCCGGAGCCGCTCGATGATTTCCTCGCTGCGTTTGGCCTCGTTGAACTGGAAATAGCTCAGGAGCGGCTTGCTGATGCCGAAATGTTTCAGCAACTGCCCGGAATGCCGCGTGTCCTCGGCGGCGACCACGTCGCACTCGCGCAGGACGCGGAGCGCGCGGAGCGTGATGTCCTCGAGGTTGCCAATCGGCGTGGCGACGAGGTAAAGCGTGCTGGCGGTGAGCGGTGGCAAAGCGGCGTCCATGGCTTGACTTAAACAGAAATCAGGCGTGAAATAAAACGGATTCGGCAATTTAACTTCAAAATAACCAACGTGAAAATTTTCGCGACGATAACCGCCGTTGTTTTATTTTGCGCCGTTTACTTGGAAGCCGCCACGCCATCCACCGGAAATACGATTTACGATTCCGACACGAATCATCTTTGGAATCGGCTGAACGAAACTTTATTTGAGCGAACTGCATCGGATGGCAAACATTATGGCTTCGGCCAAATGGATATTCTTTATTGGGCATCAACGACAAATTTATTGGTTGGGACTTCGCATCAACTAGCGCTGAATGTTCTGGATGAATTTATAAATACCCACGGTGAAAAATTGATTCAAGACCCGCTCAACAAGGCTTTGCTTCAGCGCGACCTGTGGGCACTGTTCGACTGGACGGCGGAAGGTCGAAATTGGAATCATGAAACGGAGCGGAAAAAATTGTTAAAACGATTAGCTGTAGCAATTCAACGGCTGGAATTGACGACGAATGAAATTGCCTCGCTGCCAGATAATTATGTGCTGGCAGATAAAAATCACTTGTCCGATTTGCCGCACGGATTGTTTCAAACCAACGGTGATTGGATAAGTATCAGCGTCAATAACGCGGAACGCCTTGTGCCGATGCATGATGGCGGTTTCGGCGGACGTTCGGTGTTCACGGTTTGGTTTCATGATGCCGACGGGCGGAATGCGGCCACGAATTATTTGGATCAAATCAGTTCCGTCAAACCGATGTGGATTCCTTCCACCAGTTCGTTTCCGCCTAACGAAATGGATATAAACCCCAATTTCCCGCAGTTTCCAACTAATTCGCAATGGGCACTGGTGCGGCGACTGTGCGTGATTGATACCGACGGGCGCATCCAGCCGACGCGCATCGTGGAGAGCATCCAATTAAGAACGTATAGTTCCATCAGCTCCTACAACCTTGATCCTCGCCTGCCTGAGTTGCATAACGCACAGCAAGTAAACGAATTTCAAATGACGCGAGCGCAGGCGAATCTGATTTCTATTGCCCAGGACGAGAGACGTTTTACCAGCAACAATAACTTTTTTTCCTTTGGAAGAGACGCGTTCGAAGATCATTCGCGATGGCAGACAAATGACATGACCAGATATCAAAGCATCGTTCTTCGAAGCTGTTATGAATGTCACAGCGGTCCCGGAATCTATTCGGTCAACAGTTTTACACGCTCATTGTCCGGTGCGCGACAGGTGGAAACGACGCAAATGGTCGAATCCGATGGAAGGCGTGAAGTGGAACGAACTTTGCATTGGAAAGAGGGACGTGCCGAATTTGGCTTGCTGCAAGGACTTTGGCTTCAGCAAAATTAGAATAAAACCGCCACAAAATTTGTTATCATTCTCGTCACCGCACCGGATTTGAAACCGCCGCACGCGACAACACTTCCCGGCAGATAGATTGCGCCGCGTTGGACCGGCCCAGGGATTTCGCCACCCGCCCATCTCGCCCAATTTCTTGGAGCCAAGCAGTTGTTCGACGCGATAGGGCAAATCCTCGACCCGGTTGGCCTTGGCCGCCATGCCGATTAACTGTCGTTTTTTGAGCATTTACCATCACGGAAGGGATAAAAGTCGAATTTTTGATAGTTTTGGCCTCCGGAACGCCATTTTGTGATGAAAACCACATCCAAACGGCCAGTGAACCAGTTGGTTGGATGTTCGAACCAACTGATTAAGCCATCCAACCAATTGGTTGAGTCATTGAAACTGCTGATTTAAGCATCCAACCAGTTGGTTCGGTCTTCCAGTCGGTTGATTCGACCTGCCTGCCAGTTGGTTTAATGGTTTAACCGGTTGGTTCGGTCATCCAGACAACTGGTTGGATGGCTCAATCAGTTGGTTGAACTTTTATTCCAGTTGGTTCCATGAATGAGACGGTTGGTTTATTGACCCAGTCAACCGGTTGAGTTATCGAACCGGTTGATTCGATGATCGAGTCGGCTGGTTGAATGATACGCCCCCACACAATCTTCGCCCTTGCCCAGCATTATCCCGTCGGATTTGAAGGCAATGCGCAAGAAGAGACCTTACGGTGAACGGACGCGGTAGAATTGCTGCAAGCCGCCCGTCCCCGACGTGTCATTGAACTGGAAATGACCGGCTGGATATTCAACGGGGTTGCCGAGGCTGGTCCAGTTGGTCAACGGCGCTGCCGGGTTGGCGCTGACAAGGACGGTGTAGCTCACGCCGGGCATGTTGGTGAAGCTGAACTGCATGGTGCCGCCGGCTAGGGCCACGCCGGTCAGACGCGGAGACGGAATTTTTGCCACCGTGTAGCCAAGAATGTCGAGCGCCGTGATGTCGGCCGGGGAAATCTGCAGTTGCTCCCCGGAATTGACGAAAGCGTCGAACGAGTCCGACGGCGCGCTGGAAGCCCAGTCCTGAACATCCCCGGAGAGATCCGAATTAAACGCTTTTAACGTCGTTGCCCCGTTATCAATCGAGAAATAGACGCCGGTGTCGGTGGCATTCAAGCTTCTGGTCCCGCTGGCGGTGAAACGGAAAAGATCGTAGGGCATGTATCCCGAAGTGGTGTAATCAAGCAGAAAGGAGCGGCCCAGCACTTCGGAGATTTCATGTTCGGCAACGCCGATAAAGTCCCATTCGCCGGCCACCGCCCGGTTGGTTGAATCATAGGCGTAGATGGTGGTCACCGGATCGGGCGGCGCAAACATGATCGCGCCGTCATTGACTGCATCATTGGGCGACACGCCCAACGTTGTCAGATTTAAAACCTTGGCTTCGGAGCGTGGAACCCACCACGTCAGCCCGCCGCCGGTCGGGTCGCTGGCCGGCAGGCTGGCCACAGCGTTGGTGTCGGCGGCGCTCGTCCGGGCGTTACGCAAGGCGGTCACCAAATTGGCATAACCAAAACCAGTGCTGCCCACCAACTGACAGACGTTGGCGCCAAGATTGACGGTGGGGTCAAATGAAACCGTGAGGTTGACCGTGATCGGATTGGTGAACTGGTTCTGAAACATCTTCACCGCAGCTCCGAATGCCGCCTCGATCTGCGCGGCGTTGGTCTGGCTCGTTATGGTGGAATCAAACGTCGCGTTGATGATCAGCGCCCGGGCCGGCAGCACCAGCACGACGCCCGCAAACGCCAGTATGATCAGCCGCTGCAACGCGGCAAAGCAGGTTCCGCCGTTTGATCTGATTATTGATGACGGTAAAACACCACCGATTACATGATTCTGTTCTCTTGAGGAATTTATCACAATATTACATCTGTAGATTGAAGGCATAAGGAGCATCTAATATGCCACATTAATGGACTAACTGGTGAAATTCGGATACAAACCAGCGATTATTGAAGCAGCATTGAGGCGAAATTGGTCAAGAACGAAAAACTTTGAAGAATTGAAATCATCAGTCACCGGAATAGCGATTGCCACCACCCGACCCGCTTACGGCCGCATGATAAATTATCAGCGCGAAAACAAAGCCCCACAAAACCGTCCCCATCGCCGCGCAAACCACGCCCCAAATCCGGTAAGGCCGGGCGGCGTTCCAATACAGTTTTTCTTTCAGCCGGATTGAGCCGGAAAGCCACAATGCCGCCAGCGCGAATGGCAACCCGATCACCGGAATCAATCCCAGCAAACCGAAGACGAGGCAGCGGACGGACGCCTTCATCATCTTGATTTTGGCGGCGGGAATGTTGTTCATGGTTTTGTGACGGTCGAAACCGTGTTGGTCGTGGAAGCATCGAGCCGCTTGATCTGCTGTTGCTCCATAAATTTCACTTCGCGGCGCAGATGCAGCAACGCGCGGCTGTTGGCGGTCACCAAAATCATCATTATGGCCAGCAGGGCGATGAAGATCACCGTGATCATGCCGCCTTCGCTTCGGTTCGGCACGCCAGGGCCGGGCTGGCTGTTACGGAAAAAGTTTTGCGATCGGATTATCATGGTTTTGATTGCACGGCTTCAAAGGTGAAACGCAGCGGCAAATTCATTTCCTTCCGACGCTGCACCAGTTCCAGTTCCCAGCGCCAACCGGTCACGTCGCCACGAAGTTCAGTTTCAACCCGCGAGGTTTTGACCTTCGGCAGCAGCAGCCGGGAATCGTTCATCGCCGGAACTTCACGTCGCAATTCGCCCGACTCGAACCGGTAAATAATTTCCCTGCCCGCTTCGGGAATGCGCACCACCTTGCCAGTCGCCGTGGTCGCGATGGAAATTTTCCCCGTGGCCGCACGCACGTCCGCGCGCCAGCCTTCACCCGCGCGCAAGGCGGACTCGATGTCGTTCGTTTCGTAAATCAGCGCCTTGGAATGATCCCAGAAGAAATAAAACGCCACCGTGCCGCCGCCGACCAGGATGGCGAACACGGCAATGTAAACCAGACATTCGGCCAGCAAAATGCCGGCGCAGCGACGGACCTTGGAAATGGATGGTGTCAGTTTCATCGGACGGTGACCTCACGGACGACCGGAGTGCCGCTGTGTTTCCAATCGGAGCTCCATTCGAGGCGCAAATGATTCCCGGTCTTGGTCAGTTGAAAATGTCCCGGTGGCAGGCAGGCGGCGGCGCCGGCGTGAACGGAATAATTTTGCGCGCCATCCGGATAATTTTTCCAGTCACCGGCGGCAAGCATCTCCATTTCGCCATCCACGATTTCATTGGCAACGCTGTGAATGTATTCAATCCGGAGAACCTGCCGCTCGCGCGCAAAGGAAAATCCGACCGGCACGATGGCCAGCGTGAGGATCGCCAGGCCAACGAGCATGTCCACTTCCAGAAAGCCATTCGCGTGGCGGCGGAGCGACGGTTGTGAGCATTTTGTTTTCATGTCGAAGCCAGCATGTGGTTTAAAACATCAATCAGGATGCCAAACATGGCGGTGGCAATCAGTGCGACCACCAGGCCGTTGAGAATCACCAGGCTGCTGGTGAGAAAATGCGTGGCCGCCTCCTCCTGCTGAAACGCCTTCGCATCGAGCGCCTCGTGCCAGCCGCAAAGCGCATTCAAAAACCCGCCGTGCGTGTGCGTGGCGTTCGTAAGCCGCCAGTGAAATTCGCCGGTATCGTCGAACGCGCGGACTGCTTCGTCCAGCTTCTCACCTTTTTCGAGCGCAGCTATGACGCGCCGCGCGCGGCGGCGGCAGATTTCATTGGCGGTGGATTCGCCTGCGAGCCGGACGGCCTCGGCCTCGGGCACACCGCCGTCCAGCAGCACGGCCAGCATGGCGGAAAAGGCGCGCTGCAATTTTTTTTGTTTCCACGGAATGCGCCAGGTGAGCCAGTCCACCACTGGCACGCTGCGAAATTGGAACCAGCGAACCAAGCCCGGCCCGCCGACGTAAAGCGCCGCCACCGTCAACAGCGCGAAAAACAGCAGCATTTCAAAGCCAATCAAAATGTGAGCATCATTGAGTGCAAAAGTGAAAAGGGTGATCGGCCACAACTGCACGCCCATGCCAGCCGCGACATCCTTGAATTTGGGAATGACGGCCACCGACAGCAGGCTGATGAGGATGCAAGCCGCCGGCGCAAAGACCAGCAGGATGGCCACCATGTAATGCGTCGTGCTGCGGACGGTATCCGGCGCGATGCGCAACACCTCGCGGCAGGCGGGCAGCACTTTTTTCAGGTCGCCGAGTTTTTCACCGGCACGAAGCATGGCGTTGACCTGCGGCGGCAAGAAGCTCGGGACATTTTCAAGCGCCTCGCCCAACCGGTCGCCATTTTCAATATGTGCGGCCAGCATGTAAAAACGGACGCCGATGGCGCGGTCGCGGTTTTCAGCGGCGGCCAGGATCGCCGGCTCCAGCGGCTGGCCGCGTTGCAGGACGGTTTCCATGAGGTCGAGAAAAAACAGCGCGCGGTCGCGCCGGCGCATCGGCAGCGACAGCAGAAAATGGATCACCACCGAAAACGCGCCGCCCGGCACCAAGATGAACACGGCATACCAGAACAGGGCGAATAAAAATTGGGCAAGATCGGTCATGGGTTTTTATTCCAATCAGTTTCCACTCATGTTGTTCAACATGGCGATGAGCGGCAAAAACATGCTGATCACCAAAGATGCCTGCGACAAAACAACCGCGCCGAGAAACAGCGAAGCAATCGGCAGGACGGAATAAAGCGCGACTTCCGTGCGATAGATGGCGCGCGAGTGGTAGATTTCCGCCGCGCGATTGAATCCCGCAGTCAGGTCTTCGCCCGCGCTGGCCACCACCCAGACGAACAGCGGCGGAATCATCCGGTTGGCGGCGGCAACCTCGGAAAATTTGGCGGTGCCGGCGGCGAGTTTTTTCCGCCACTGCTGAAGGTCGGTGGCGGCGGCCGTGCTGTTTTCAAGCTGTTCCACCAGACCGATGGCGTCCGGCAGGTTGACGCCGTTTTTCAG
>CAZIFP010000146.1:0-7468 GCA_964538105.1 uncultured Bifidobacteriaceae bacterium | reverse complement strand
TATTGTCATCGCAGGTTTGCCAAACGAAGGCGAGCCGCTTTGCGACGCGCTACTGGATGCGGTTCAGCCAAAAGTCATTGTCATGGCCGACTCGGAATTTCCGGCAAACCGTCGCGCCGACCGCGCATTAAAGGAAAGGCTGGAACGATTAAAACTTCCCGTGATTTACACCCGTGAATCTGGCGCGGTGAAAATTGTGACAGACAAATCCGGCTGGAAATTGCAAACAATGGATGGGCAAATATTCAGCTCCGTCGCTTCGTCAAACTGACGGAAACGTGCCGCGCCTGTGGGATGACAAATTTTTTCACTTTCACCGTGACAACCGCCGGTTTGAACTGGGCCAGAATCATGTCGGCGATGTCGGCGGCAAGTTTCTCAATCAGCTTCCAGCTTTTGCCGTCGCCGAATTTCAGGAGCCGCTGCGTGACGGCGAAGTAATCAATCGTGTCGGCAATGCCGTCGCTTTTAGCGGCGGCGGAAAAATCGGATTCCATTTCAATCGTCAGCAGCAACTGCTGCGGCTGCGCGCGTTCCGCGTCCGACACGCCGACGCGGTAAAACACTTCAAGGTCAACGATGGAGATTCGGGACATTTACGATTTACGATTTACGATTTTGGATTTCAAGACGGCATCAATTAGAACTTTCGTCGGCTTGTTCAGTTTCAACTTTTTCGCTTCAGCCAGCGAGAGCCAGCGGAACTCCTGCCCTTCGTCATTCAATTTCACGTTCGGATTTTTCCCGGCGCAGAGGCAGGTGTAATTCAGCAGCACGAAATGTGCGTCGTGATAAAACTCCTTCGAGTGGATGCAATCCTGCACCAGCACAAATTTAATGTCCTTCACTTTGAGATCGGTCTCTTCCTTGATCTCGCGGCGCAGCGCTGCTTCCGACGTTTCGCCCCATTTGATCTTACCGCCGGGAATGCCCCATTTGTTCGACCATTTGTGCGTGCGGATCATCAGCACTTCGTCACTGGAATTGAAAATCAACGCGCCGACGGTTGAGACCGGAATGGGCTGTTGGGCCACTTTACCAAAACTCAAATCATTTTGCTCCAGCACTCGGCGCAGCTCGCCGAGATGCTCGACAATCAAATCCGGCTTGGCAGCTCGCAATTGTTCCAAAGTGTTATAGCCGGTCAAAACCGCACAGGAATGCACGCCGCCGTGTTTGGCCGTCTCGATGTCGTGCTCCATGTCGCCGATGAACAGCGTTTCACCGGGCTGAAGTTTGTTTTCAACAAGAATGTCTTGGATTTTATTCCGTTTGTCCCAGACATCCGTGTAAGGCCGGTCCAGAAATGCGTCGAAGCCGGTCACGCGGCATTGCTCCTTGAAATAGTCGGCGTGAACGGTGCTCAAGAGAAACGTGCGGAATTTTTTCTCCCGGCAGAATTCAAGGAAATCGCGGGCATGCGGCAGCTCCACGACGGAAGCCTGCGCGTGCTTGAAGCTGGCATGAAACCAGTCCTCCAATTGCGGCATCGGCACATGCGGCGTGTGGCGGTCGTAGAACTTTTTGAATGGCAGAGAAAATTCCGCACGAAAGGTGTCGAGCGACATTTCGGCCTTGCCGGATTGAGTAAGGACAAAATTGGACGCCTTTAACACGGCGGGCAAATCGTCCACTAAAGTCCCGGACCAGTCGAAGATGATGTTGCGGATCACGCGGGGAATTTAACCGCCAAGACGCCAAGACGCCAAGACAAAGAAATTCGGCTTTCAAAACTTGAAACTTGAAACCTGACACTTGAAACTTCTTTCGTGCTCATCGCCTTCAACAAACCGTTTGGCGTCCTGTCGCAGTTCACCGGCGACGGCTCGACGAACCGTGCGTTGGCGGAATTTAATTTTCCGAAAAATGTCTATCCCATCGGCCGGCTCGACGCGGATTCGGAAGGCCTGCTGCTCTTGAGCGACGAGCCGGAATGGAACGAACGGCTGCTGCATCCGCGCCACGCGCACGAACGCGAGTATTGGGCGCAGGTGGAACGGATTCCGACGCGGGAAAATCTCAAACAGCTCGGCCTCGGCGTTCCGATTCAAGGCCGGAAAACATTACCCTGCCGCGCATGGCTGCTGGAGCCGCAACCGGAGATTCCGCCGCGCGTGCCGCCGATCCGTTTCCGCAAAAGCTTGCTGGATTGCTGGATCGGTCTGGAATTGATCGAAGGCAAGAATCGTCAAGTGCGGCGCATGACGGCGGCCATCGGGCATCCGACGCTGCGCCTGTTGCGCGTGCGGATTGGCGGATTGAAGCTGGGCGTCCTGGCGGCAGGCAAATGGAAAATTCTTTCCGCAAAGGAGCGCGGATTAGTGCAGTTGGCTCTCCAATGAAAAATGGAGTTTTACCGTATCAAACTGATACGATTGTCAAATGGTGAAATGTTGAGTGGCAAATCCGCAAAATTAGTCAAGCAGCCCGTTATGGCGTTTGCTAGTTTAGCCAGCAAATGAGCGGCACACGGCCAAAGCATCAAACAACCTGGATTGATTATCAGGAGCGCATTCTGCGGGTGTTGACGCATATCCAGAAGCATCTGGATGAGGCGTTGGATTTGGAGGAGCTGGCGCGGGTGGCGTGTTTTTCGAGTTTTCATTTTCATCGCGTCTTCGCGGCGATGACGGGGGAGACGATTGCGGATCATGTGCGGCGGCTGCGGCTGGAGCGGGCGGCGGTGGAACTGAGATCGGGCGCGAAGCAAGTGATTCAAGTGGCGCTGGACGCGGGTTATGAGGCGCATGCGGCGTTCACACGGGCGTTCAAGACCGCCTACGGTATTTCGCCGGCGGCGTTTCGCAGCGCAACCAACCCCGGCACCATTCTTGCCGCGCCATCGGGCGTGCATTTCCGGCCGGGAGTTCCTGTGACCACCTTCAACACCAATCACATTACAACAAAATATATGAAAGTCATCACCATAAAAATCAAACCGATGCGCGTGGCTTATATGCGTCATGTCGGGCCATATGAGGATACCAAGCAAACGTGGTTTGACCTCATGGCACGCCTGACGGCGGACAAGCAGATTCGCAAACGTTCAATGTTCATAGGCATGGGGCACGATAATCCATCGGTGACACCGACGGCGGAGCTTCGTTACGATGCGTGCATCACGGTGGATGGCGACTATGTGCCGAAGAAGCCGGTTGCGTTGCAGACCATCGTTGGCGGCGATTACGCCGTGGCGAAAAACTGCCCGGTCGGGAAAATCAAGGACGCCTTCCAGTATCTGTTCGGCAAATGGCTCGCACGCAGTTCCCGGGAGTTGCGGCCGGCGCCGAGCTTTATGGTGTTTGAGCGTGCCGGGGAAAAGGTCCCGCGCACAAAACAGCGGGTGGACATCTATATGCCGTTGCAGCCAAAGCGGCCCCGGAATAAAGCGAAGCCAATGAACATCGAAGTGACAAAGCTGGAACCACAGCGGGTCGCGTATCTGCGGCATGTGGGGCCGTATAATGGAGCGTATCGGGTATGGCAGGATTTCACAATGAGGCTGATGCCGGACGGGTTGCCCCGCAAAGATTCGTTGTTCATTGGCGTGCCCATGGACAATCCAAAGCTTACGCCGCCGGAGAAATTGCGTTATGACGCCTGCGTGACGGTGGATGAGAATTATGTGCCGACGAAACCGGTGCGTGTGCGAACGATCGCGGGCGGTGATTATGTGGTGGCGAGGAATTGTCCGTTCGGGGCGATCGCCGAGGGCTACAAGAAAGTGTTCGGCTCGTGGCTGCCTGACAGCGGCCGCCAAGTGCGGAAGGCCCCGTCGCTTTTGGTGGCGGCGAATTATCCGGAGGGGATGCCTCCGGCGTTTGGATTCACCGATATTTATGTGCCCTTGGAGGCGGCGAAGTAAGAACGGTTTGGTTGAGTTGCATTGGACCGGCAGGCACGGTGGATTCTCAAACTTAGTCGCCGGCAATTAATTTTCACACTCGCGCTTGCTTTGAGCGGCTCGGAATTTACACTCCGCCCTCCCGATGGCAAATTTAAGTTCACTCAACCCGCAGCAACGCCAGGCCGCTGAAACCATCAACGGCCCGGTTCTCATCCTTGCGGGCGCGGGCACGGGCAAGACGCGCGTCATCACCTATCGCATCGCGCACTTGATTGACAAGGGCGTTGCGCCGGAAAACATCCTCGCCGTCACGTTCACGAACAAGGCCGCGCGCGAAATGCAGGAACGCATCAACAAGCTGCTGCCCAAGCGAAGTCAGAAGTTTGAAGGCAGAAGACAGAAGGATGACAAGGAGCCTCGCCCGACCATCTGCACATTCCATTCGCTGTGCGTCCGCATTCTACGCTCGCACATCGAGCGGCTCGGTTACAAGCGCAACTTCGTCATCTACGACGAATCAGAGCAGCTTGGTGCGGTGAAGAAAATCTTGAGCAGCATTTCGGCCAAGGGCGAGAAGACCGACCCGGCGGCGATCCTCGCGCTCTTGAGCAAGTTCAAGAACGGCGGTGAACGTTCGGCGGCGTTTGCGGATCCGAGCGTCCGCGCGCTGGCCGAACACATCCGCACGCGCTACGAATCCGCCCTGCGCGCCTGCAACGCGGTGGATTTCGACGATCTCATTTTGCTCACGCTGCGGCTGTTCAACGAGTTTCCCGACGTGCTCGAAGCCTGCCGCGCGAAATATCGCTACGTCATGGCGGACGAATATCAGGACACGAACGCCACGCAGTTCCAACTTATCCACTCGCTGACGCTCAAGCATCGCAACCTCTGCGTGGTGGGCGACGACGACCAGAGCATCTACGGCTGGCGCGGCGCGGAGATCGCCAACCTGCTCGACCTGGAAAAGCATTATCCCGAAGTGAAGATCGTGAAGCTCGAACAGAATTATCGTTCGACCAACACCATCCTCACCGCCGCCAACGCGCTCATCAAAAACAACACGCGCCGCCGCGCCAAATCGCTTTGGTCGCAGAAAGGTCAGGGCACCAAAATCCTCCTGCGAGCCTGCACCGATGAAGACGAGGAGGCAACTCAAGTGGTCGGGCAGATTGAATTCGCCCGACTCGCGAATCGGATTTCGTGGAAGGAGAACGCGATTCTGTTCCGCACGAACATCCAGTCACGGCCGATTGAAACCGCGCTGCGCAAGGCCGGCGTGCGCTATCATCTCATCGGCGGGCAGAGCTTTTTTGACCGGCGCGAGATCCGCGACTTTCTCGCGTATCTCAAGATGTTCATCAATCCGCATGACGACATCAGCCTGTTGCGCATCGCCAACACGCCCGCGCGCGGCCTGAGCGACGTGACGATGGAACGCCTGCTCGCTGCCAGCCAGGAACGGCATTGCTCCGTGTTCGCCGCCATGAAAAATCCGCTCGTGCAGGCGGAGTTTCAAAAGCGCACGCAGGAGTCCCTCGCCACCTTTCTGGAATTCATCGAGCGCACGCGGACGCAGCTTCACAACGAAATGGTGAAACACGAGCCGAAGGTTTTGCAATTGTGGGCGGACAAGTTTCTCGACGAATCCGGCTACCTTCTCGAACTGCGACGGCAGGAAAAGGACGCCGAGGCCGGCGACGCCCGCGTCCGCAACCTGCGTGATCTGACCGCCACGCTGGACGGAAACTTTCCCGCCGGCAAGGCACCGTTTGAACGGCTGGAAGAATTTCTGGAGGACATCACGCTGGATTCCGACCGCGAGGACGAGGAGGAAAAAGGCGACGTCGTCACGCTCATCACGATGCACAGTTGCAAGGGGCTGGAGTTCCCGCGCGTGTTCATCGTGGGGTTGGAGGACGGGCTGCTGCCGCACACGCGCTCGACCACGGAAGGCACGCTGGACGAGGAGCGGCGGCTGTTTTACGTGGCGGTCACGCGCGCGATGCTGTCGCTGACCATCAGCCATTGCGCGAGCCGGAAGAAATACGGGCAGTTGCTGCCGTGCCATCCCTCGCGTTTCCTCAAGGAACTGCCGGAGGAACTGGTGGAATACGCCGAAGAGAAAGATAAAACGCCCGTGAGCGCGGCGGTCGGGAAAAGCCTGTTCGACGCGATGCGCGAAGCGGTGGGGTGAACGCCGGCAAAGACCGCAGCCCGATGCGTCTTCGTGGTTGCGCCGATTTGGCCGGAGGTTTAATCTCTAAACATGAGTTCGGCTGCACAGGAATTGGTTGCCATCGTTGATGGATTGCCCGAGGACAAGGCCCGCGAGGTTGTTGACTTCGCGCGTTTTCTCCAGCAGCAGGCCGGCGACCGCGAGTGGGAACGCATCATTGCCGAACGGCGCACCTACCCGAAGTTGGAACAATTTGCCGCCGCATCCCTGCGCGAAGGCACGGCAGAACCGCTTGACCCGTCCAAGCTGTGATCTCCCTGGCACGCCCTTCTTTCTGACGCGCTTACGAGCGGCTCGCGCCTTCCGTCAAGGCCCGCGCCAGGCTGGCGTATCAACTCTTCGCGGACAATCCGGAACATCCATCATTGCGCTTCAAGAAACTTCAGGGCGGCGGCGAAATCTGGTCGGTTCGCATCAGCGAACAATACCGCGCGGTGGGCGTGCGCTCCGGTGACACGATTGAATGGATTTGGATCGGCACGCACAATGAGTTCGACAATCTCTTTTCATGAGTGCGGCGGTCGGAAAAAACCTGTTCGACGCGATGCGCGAAGCGGTGGGGTGAAAGCAACAATTCTCCGGCGCGAAGTTGTTTTTTCCGGGTAATTGCGATAGTCTTTTCAGGCAGTTTGGAAACGCGCATGAAAATCACCGATGATTACAACGCCAAGTATCGGCTGTGGGCGGCCAATCCTACCGTCATTCCTGCGCCCGCCGCGACCCGGCTGCCGGACTTCAAGAGCCGCCGGTTTTCCTCGCACGCGGAATTGAACGCGTGGAAACTTTCCGTGCTGCGACAACTGGCGCAAGCGGCACCCGCCAAATGAATGAATTGATTCTGGCCTTCAACACCGCCGGCGTCCGCTACCTGCTGGTTGGCGGACAGGCCATGCGGCTCACCGGAATGCCGCGCTTTTCGATGGACTGGGATTTCTTCATCCCGCCGCGCGACGAGGAGAACTTCGCCAAGCTCAACGAATTGTTGCGGGATGAAATTGACATGCCGCTGGTGGCGATGGGGCCGCGCGGTGAGAATTTCGTCCAGACTTACCAGACCCGGTGGGGCATCCTCCAGTTTCATCTTGGCCTGCCCGGCGTGCCGCGTTTTGACGATGCGGAAAAGATGGCGGTCATACGTCACACGGAACAGGGGACGCCGGTGAAATGTCTTTCAGGAATTCATCTACTTGCCGCCAAACGCGCGGCGGACCGCCCGCAGGATCAGGCGGACATCGCCTTCCTTGAAGAACTGCAACGCCTCGGCAAGCTTGTTTGACGCGATGCGCGAAGCGGTGGGGGTGAACGTTACGGCGAACTGATGCGGTAATAACGGCTGGGATAATTCGTCCATTGCGGATCGCTGAAATAAGAAGTGCCGTTGG
>CAZIFP010000145.1:0-7478 GCA_964538105.1 uncultured Bifidobacteriaceae bacterium | reverse complement strand
TGTTAAATATCCTTCTCCGAACAATTTTGCACGACGGCCGGCTTTCCAATCTGAAACACTTCCATCCATGAAATTCGTTCCCAGCAGTCGCATCGGCTTAACAGCTTTGTTTATTGGCATGGCCTCTTTACTGTTCATCACCGAAAACGCTGCGGCAAAACCGCCGCCGCCTGAAAAATTCAGCGTGCCGACCAAGAACTTCGCCCTGAATTTTGAGGTGGGTCAGGACGGCCGGCTTTATCAGCGGGCGGTTGGGGTTGCCGATGCTAACGCAAAATTGCTGCGCACGGACGAAAGTTATCCGCAGGCTGGCGACGGTTATGTTTGGGAACCGGCCTTGCAGGTTGTCCATGCCGACGGCAACACTTCGACGGCATTGATTTTTGATGGCGTCACGCGCACGAACGATGATGCTGGCCGCGAACTGACACAAATCAAGCTGCACGACCCGGCCTATCCACTGGAAGTCACGCTGAACTTCCGCGCCGACCACGAGCGTGATGTGGTGGAACAATGGACGGAAATCGTTAACCATGAACCTGAAACAGTCACGTTGCAAAGAATGGCTTCGACCGCATTGTTGCTTCCGCCGACCAATGTCTATCTGACGCATTTCTTCGGCGATTGGGCGAAGGAAATGTTGACACCTATCACGGAGCAGATCACGCCGGGCACGAAAGTTTTAGATTCAAAAATGGGCGTGCGCGCGGACCAGTTTCAGAATCCTTCTTTTATAATTTCGCTCGACGGGCCGCCGCAAGAAAACAGCGGTCGCGTGCTGGCTGCTTCACTCGAATGGTCCGGCAGCTTTCAATGCGCGTTTGACGACAACGGCACGGGCATCCGCGCCTTGTGCGGCATAAACCCGTTTGCGTCGGCGTATCATTTGAATCCGGGCGAAACGTTTACGACGCCGAAAATGATCTGGGTTTGGAGCGCGAACGGCCTTGGTGAAATGAGCCGGAAGCTGCACAGTTGGGCGCGCGGGTTCGGAATGCGCGACGGCCACAAAACCCGCGCCGTGCTGTTGAACAACTGGGAGGCGACCGGTTTTGATTTTGACTTCAACCGCATCGTCGGCCTTTACGATCCCGCCAAGACGTTGGGCGTGGAGTTGTTTTTGCTGGATGACGGCTGGTTTGGAAATAAATATCCGCGCGTGAACGACCATGCCGGTCTGGGCGACTGGCAGCCAAACAAAACACGCCTGCCCGACGGCCTCGCTCCGCTTGCCTCTGAAGCGGTCAAACGCGGCCTGCGTTTCGGCATCTGGATGGAACCGGAAATGGTGAATCCCAAAAGCGAATTGTATGAACAACATCCCGATTGGGTGATCGCCCAGCCGAAACGCGAATTGGAATTGCAGCGCAACCAGCTCGTGCTCGATCTCACGCGTCCCGAAGTGCAGCAATTTGAATGGAATTCCATCAGCAACATTTTGAGCGTGCCGGACATCAGCTACGCGAAATGGGATTGCAACCGTTACCTCACGCAGCCGGGATCTTCGTATCTCGCGCCGGACCGGCAGTCGCATCTGTGGATTGATTATGTCAACGCGCTCTACGCGCTCATGGACAAAACGGCGAAAACGTTTCCCGACACTGAACTGATGCTTTGCTCCGGCGGCGGCGGGCGCGTGGATTACGGGGCGTTGAAATATTTCCAGGAATTCTGGCCGAGCGACAACACCGATCCGGTCGCACGCGTGCCGATGCAATGGGATTATTCGTATTTCTTCCCGCCGATGGCCATTGCCAGCCACGTCACGCATTGGGGCAACCGACCGATGCATTTCGCGTGCAGCGTCGCGATGAGCGCGCGGTTCGGGATGGATTTGGATTTGAATAAATTGTCGGCGCAGGACAAAGCCATTTGCGCCGGAGCCATCAGCGCCTACAAACAAATCCGCGATGTAACGCTGCTCGGCGATTTATATCGCCTTGAAGACCCGCACAACAATTTTCGCGACGCGATCAATTTTGTTTCGCCCGACAAAACACACGCCGTTTTATTCGCATTTCAATTGAAAGACGGACCGCAATCGCCGGTGCATCCGCAAGGACTTGATCCGCAAAAAAGCTACACGATCCGTGAACTAAATCCTGCGCCGGGTCGCGCCGCGATTCCGCAGGAAGGTAAAACACTTGCCGGCGAGGAATTGATGCGCAATGGAATCGTGCCGTCCTGTGCCAACCCGGTCGAAGCCTGCGTTATTGAACTTGGCTCCTAATCCAAAAACTTTGCGTTGGTAACTCCAGCTTTGCATGAAAAAGAAATTATTTTGTTCAATCGTCGTCGCCGCGTTCTGCTGGACGCGAGCTTCCGCCGACAATCTGGTTCAATATGTGAACCCGTTCATCGGCACGGCGATTGGATCGGGCAACACCTATCCCGGCGCGCAGGTGCCGTTCGGCATGATTTCGTGGAGCCCGCAGTCCGCTGACTTCGGCTGGTCGCCGGGCGGCTACAATTACGGGAACGACAAAATCAATGGCTTCGGCGTCATTCATTTGAGCGGCGCGGGTTGCGGCGTCACCTGCGAACTGCCGTTCATTCCCTGCACAGGTGATTTGGCCACCTCGCCGGCAACGCATCGCGATGCTTACAGCTCGGCTTTTTCCCACACGAATGAGATTGCGTCACCCGGGTATTATTCGGTCAGGCTTTCCACTTGGAACATTCGCTTCGAAACCACCGTCAGCGCGCGGTCGGGCATCGCGCACCTTGATTTTCCGACCACGGCAAAAGCCGGTTTGATTTTGAATCCCAACGCCGACGGCGTCGGTTTGCTGGATGGAAGCATCTTCATTGATCCAACTAATCAAATCATTTCCGGCTGGGCCAAGAGCGGCAGTTTCTGCGGCATCAAGGGCAGCGAATACGTCGTTTATTTCGCGGCACAATTTGACCGGCCATTCCAAACTTTCGGCACTTGGAACAATGATCAAAAAAATTCCGGTTCAACTTCCGCAAGCGGCAGGGGACTGGCGAGCTATGTGACTTTTGATTGCACCGCCAAACAACGTGTCACGATGAAGGTGGGCATTTCCTTTGTCAGCATTGCGAATGCGAAATTGAACCTAGACACGGAAATTCCCGGCTGGGATTTTTCCGCCGTAAAAACGGCGGCGCGCAAAGACTGGAATAATCGCCTGAACCGGATCCAAATTGAAGGTGGAATGCGCGAAGACACGACCATTTTTTACACGGCGCTTTATCATGCGCTGATGCTGCCGTCCATTTTTGAGGACGTGAACGGCCAATACATCGGCATGGACAATCAGATTCACACCGTCGCCGCAGGACATCATTTTCTGGCGACGTTCTCGGGCTGGGACACTTACCGGACGCAGGCGCAATTATGGGGCTTGCTGTATCCCGATGCGGCGAGCGATTTCTGTTCGTCCTTCCTGGCGATGTCACAACAGACGCAACACAAAGGCGGCGGCGGACTTCCTCTTTGGAGTCTGTATAACGACGAAACGCTGGTCATGGCCGGCTACCCGGCGGATCCTTACATCGCGAACGCCTACGCTTTTGGCGCGACGAATTTTGATCTCGCCGCGCTGAAAAATGTCATGGTGGATTCGGGAAAAAACCAGTGCTGGTGCGGGCGCAACCTGAATTTTACCTGGGATCATCTGCCCGAATACGAACAATACGGATACTATCCGGCGGATGTGACGGACAATTCCGTTTCCAAAAATGTCGAGTATTCCGTGGCAGATTTTTCCATCGCGCAAATCTGCAAGGAAACCGGCGACCTGGATGATTACAATTATTTTCTCAACCGTTCGCAAAGCATCTTCAACCTGCTCAATCCAGAACAAGGTTATTTGCAGGGTAAAAACAAGGACGGAAACTGGGTGACGCCGTTCGACCGTTTTTCAGGCGACGGTTTCATGGAGGGAAATTCCGTGCAATACACCTGGACGATTCCGCACAGTTTGAACAAGTTGATCTCCCAGCTCGGCGGCAGGGAAAAAGCCGAGGCCAAACTGGATGAACTGACCTCGAACCTCGCGACCGGATACAGCTATCAGAGCAAATACTACGATGCCGGAAACGAACCGTGCTTCGGTGTGATGCCGGTTTACAACTGGCTGCAAAAACCATGGAAGGCGCAGGAAAAAGTCCGGACCGTGATGCTGAATTGTTTTTCCAACCAGCCCGCCGGCATTCCGGGCGACGACGACAGCGGCGCGATGTCGGCCTGGTATATTTTCACCGCCTTGGGCATGTATCCGGAAATTCCCGGAGTCGGCGGCGTAACGGTTTTAAGTCCGTTGTTTCCGAAAGCCGTGTTGAACCTGCCGAACAGAAAAAAAGTTACCATCATTGCCGGGAATGCTTCGCGCGACGTCAAATACATTCAAAGCATGACGATCAATGGCAAACCCAATTCCAAACTGTGGCTGATGGTGGATGAATTGCGGCGGGGTGCTGCCATCAATTACGTCATGGGCAGTTCGCCGAACGTGAGTTGGGGTGCGGCGGCGGATGATGCGCCGCCATCCTTGGAACCTCACCCGGCGGCCAAATAAAAAACCAATACACTTTTGAAAATTAGAAAAAATATCAGATTTCGATTCGTGCTGGCGGCGACAATGATTTTTCTGGCCGGTAAAATTTCACTGACAGCAGCGACCGAAACCAATTTATGGTTGCTCACTTCGCCGGATGGGCAATGCACCATTTCCGTTTCGCTCGACGACGGGAATTTGTGTTACGAGGCGTTGCGCACTGGAAAAGTTGTGATTCAAAAGTCGCCGCTCGGCTTGCGGCGCGACGATCAGGATTTTGAAGGTTCGCTGGTTTTTGATCACGGGGGGGGGAAATCGAAAGTCGTCCCGAAAAATATGAACTGTTCGCCGGAACCCGGCCGCAGGTGGATCACTTTTTGAGTCACCGCAGTCTTATATTTCGCAACTCGAACAACGTCCCGATTGAAATCGAACTTGCGGCCAGCGATGAAGGTGTCGCGTTCCGCTATCGGTTCACGCAAAACTCAAGCGACGTTCGCATCGTCGAATCTGAATTGACCTGCTTCGCAGTTTCGTCCAATGCCGACGGCTGGATGCAGCCGTATCATGCGGCGGGATCCTATACTCCAGCCTACGAGGATTTTTTCTTTCATATTTCACCCGGCGATCCGCCGCCGAATTCACGGCAGAAAGCGGTCGGCTGGGCTTTTCCGGCGCTGTTTCATGTTCCCGACGCGTCGGCGTGGGTATTGCTAACTGAAGCGGGAACAGATGAATCCTATTGTGCCTGCCATTTGAATCCTGATTGCTCCAACGGAGTTTATCGCATTGCTTTTCCTCTGGCCGACGAAACCACGAAAGGTTACACGAACAAATTTGGTCCCGAACCGCGCAACACTTTGCCGTGGACGATGCCGTGGCGCGTGATGGTTTTGGGCAAATCCGCCGGTGACATCGCCACGGCCACGCTGGTGACTGATCTTTCTGCGCCGTCGCGCATTACAGACACGTCGTGGATCAAACCCGGTCGCGCTTCGTGGGCTTGGTGGTCATATCCCGATGGTCCGGCGACGGAGAAGCTGTTCAACGAGTTCACCGACTTCGCCGCAAAGATGGGCTGGGAATATACTTTGTTCGACGCCGGCTGGTGGAAACCGGGGTTGAAACCCATTGCCAGCCACGCAATTTCCAAAGGCGTGATGCCGCTGGCCTGGTTGTTTGCGACGGATTTTTATGACGCAAAAAAAGGCACGGAAACATTGGATAAAATGGCCGCCGCCGGCGTTCGCGGGGTGAAGGTGGATTTCTGGTGTTCCGACCGTCAGGAAGCCATCGCTGCGCAGCAGGCGTTGATGCGCAATGCCGCCTCCCGGCACATGGTCGTGAATCTGCACGGCTGCACGATTCCGCGCGGCTGGCAGCGGACCTGGCCGAATGTTTTATCAACGGAAGCGGTCTTGGGCAGCGAGTCTTATTTTTATGAACCGCATTACACGGAAAAAGCGGCGGAGCTGGACACCGTCTTGCCGTTCACAAGAAATGCCGTCGGGCCGATGGATTTGACGCCGGTCGCCTGCTCGCCGAAAAAATACGCGCGCACGACCACCGCCGCGCATCAACTCGCCGCCGCGCTAATTTTTACCTGCGGGATTGTTCATTACGCCGACAAGTCGGAATTTTTTGAATCGCTGCCGCCGGAAGCGCTGCAAGTGTTCCGCGACGCGCCGGCGCGCTGGGACGAAACAAAATGTCTGGTCGGTGAACCGGGACAAGTTGCCATTTTCGCGCGGCGTTCCGGCGAAAGCTGGTTCATCGCCGGCATCAACGGAACGGGCGGGGCTTTGCCGGTGGATTTGGATTTGTCCCAATTCAAAGATTTTCGCCATCGGCTGATGATCGCGGAAGATGAAAACACAAAAATGCAAGTTGCCGTCACACCCGTGGCAAGTTCGGAGGTCTGGCACCATACGATCCCGCCGCGCGGTGGTTTCATCTTGCGATTGGACAAATGAAGGGTGGCCAAAATCCCGAGGGGGCGATGGACAAGCCGGCGCCGGCCGGTTGTTAAATATTATTCACCGAAGGATTTCGCAAGATTGTTGGTCTAAAATCCTGCAACTTAACATTCATGAAATTCTCCTTCTCCCACCAACTCATGCTGTTCGCGCTGGCCGGCATGTTCTTGGGCCGCCTGCCCGGGTTTGCCGGTGGGGATAAATCAATTCCGTCGGAAACGACGATCTGGTTCGACGCGCCCGCGAAGAATTTCACGGAATCGTCGCCTCTGGGCAACGGGCGATTGGGCGCGATGATGTTCGGCGGCGTGGACGACGAACGGATTGTGCTGAACGAAAGTTCCGTCTGGTCGGGTTCGCGGCAGGACGCCGACCGTCCGGATGCCTACAAGGTTTTGCCGGAAATCCAAACGCTGTTGCTTGAAGGGAAAAACCCGGAAGCCGAGGCGCTCGTGAACGCGAACTTTACCTGCAAAGGGCCGGGGTCGGGCGGCGGTCAATATGGTTGCTATCAAGTGCTGGGCAATCTCCATCTGTCGTTTTTTCCCGGCGACACGAACGCGCTAGTGACAAATTATCGGCGCGAACTGGATCTCAACGACGCGGTGGCAAATTTGCAGTTCAATCGTGACGGCGTGCAATTCAATCGCGAAATGTTTTCAAGCGCGCCGGATCAGGTGATGGTTTTGCGCTTGAGCGCGGATCAGTCCAAACATATTTCCTTCGACGTGCGGCTTGACCGGCCGGAGCGGTTTGAAACCGCCGGCGCCGGCGATAACGGCTTGTTGATGACTGGCCAGCTCGACAACGGCACGGATGGCAAAGGCGTTCGCTACGCCGCGCGCGTCCGCGTTTTGAACCGAGGCGGGCAGGTTTCTGTAAACGGAGATGTCTTAAGAGTGAGCAACGCGGATGAAGTTGTTTTGTTGATCGCGGCGGGAACGGATTATCAAGGCTTCGCCGGCCGGCAAACGAAAGA
>CAZIFP010000144.1:0-7507 GCA_964538105.1 uncultured Bifidobacteriaceae bacterium | reverse complement strand
CTTGACGCGGCTTGCAGTTGTGGTTCAAAATTCAAAGCATGAATCTCCTTCCTGCGTCTTTTCGTCATTCGGTCCTGGCCATAATGGTCGTTACCGCAACAAACATGGCGGACGTGCCGGCCGCCGATTTTGAGACCAAACCAACCGATCCTTACTTCGTCAGGTTCGAGCCGGTGAAAGCGCCTGCGACTGCGGGCCTGTTGCTCAAGCCCGGTGACCGGCTCGCGATCATCGGCGATTCCATCACCGAACAGAAAATGTATTCGCGCATCCTTGAGACCTATCTCACCGTCTGCGTGCCTGACTTGAATGTCTCCACGCGCCAGTTCGGCTGGGGCGGCGAAACGGCCGAAGGTTTTTTGCATCGCATGACCAACGATTGTCTCCGCTTCCAGCCGACCATCGCCACGTTGTGCTACGGCATGAACGACCATGGTTACCGCGCTTACGCTGAAGCCAATGGCCTGTGGTATAGCAACAAATACTCCGCCGTGGTTTCATCCTTAAAAAGTTCCGGTGCGCGTGTTGTGCTTGGCTCGCCCGGCTGTGTCGGCCAGGTTCCGCCGTGGGCGGCGAACAACCATGCGACCATGGAAGAATTGAATTTGAACCTTTGCCATCTGCGCAACATTGACATCGCCATCGCGTCGCAACAGCAAGTTCAGTTCGCGGATATATTTTGGCCGATGTTCGTGGACATGTTCATGGCAAAACAAAAGTATGGTCCGGACTATGCGCTGTGCGGCAAGGATGGAGTGCATCCCGATTGGGCGGGTCATCTGGTCATGGCTTACGCATTTCTGAAAGCGCTGGGACTCGACGGCGACCTCGGCACGTTTACGGTGGATCTGGCGGCGGAGAAGGCTTCCGTCACGAGCGGTCATACGCTGGATAGTTTTACCAACAATACGCTCACCATCACCAGCCGCCGGTATCCGTTCTGCGCCACCGGCGAGGCGGACAAGGACAATTCCATCCGCTCCGGCATGACGCTCGTGCCGTTCAATGCCGAATTGAACCGGCTCACGCTCGTGGTCAAAGGCGGCACGGCGGAAAAATACGCCGTGATGTGGGGTCATGAAACGCGTGATTATTCCGCCGCACAACTCGCCGTCGGCGTGAATCTCGCCGCGGATTTTGCCGTCAATCCGTTTTCCGACGCGTTCGCCAGAGTGGACGCGGCGGTTTACAACAAGCAGAACTACGAGACAATCCAGATCAAAAATCTTTTTTACACGCCGGACGCAAAGGCCGATCCGGATGCGATGGCGACGCTCACCGACAAAGTCCGCCAGCCGCTCGTGGATGCCATCGCCAGCGCGTTTGTCCCGGTGACCCACACCATCAGGATTCAGCCGGAATGAGTTTTTATTTGGCTGATGTAGCAGAACTGAAGGAGTCGTGGTCCAGCGTGAGGTTTTGAATTTGCGCCTCGTCCAGCGCTTCGCCGTAAATATCGTTCTTCGGTCCGGTCCAAACCACCTGCATGTTCCGCAGCGTCAGCCCGTTCACTTCCCGCGCGAAGATGCCGGCGATGGAGTTTGTGTAAATGCCGATAAACTGTCCGTTGGGCAAAAGGCCGTTGGGCCGGTCATCATAAAATCCGCCGGGAACGTCGGTGGTCTTGCCCACCTCCACGCGCACATTGTCGAAAACCAAATCTTCGATGGGTTGCGCCGCGCAGCCACGGATATAAATTCCCGTCTCACCCTTGCATAGAATGTTGCTGAACCGGATTTGCCGAACGTGGCCTAGTTTGGTGTCCGGGTGACGCTGAAGATGGCTGACGTGGATCGGCTCGCCCGCGCCCCACCATTTGCTCGGCTGCAACTGTGTCTCAATCGTCATGTTCGAGAACAAAATGTTTTCGATGTCACCTTCGTCGCGGCTTTGGATGCACAGGCCACGGTTGCTACGGAAAATCACGCACGCGTCGAAGACCACATTGCGGATACCCGGCACCGAGTAAGCCTCATCGAGCTTCAACGCGCAGCTCCGCGACGCGATGGTGCAGCCGGTGACGGTGATGTTTTCACTGCGACCGTAGTCCGCAAAGTTCGGCGTGTTCTTGAGCACGATACCGTCGTCCGCCGTGTCAATGTGGCAGTTCGCCACGCGCACGTTGCGGCAGTGGTCGAGATCGATGCCGTCGTTGTTTGCCACGTTCCAGTCGTTGAGAATGCTGATGGAATCAATCACCAAGTCCTCGCACCCGACCGGATGGAACGTCCAACTCGGCGCGTTGCGGATCGTGATGTCGCGCACGCGCACTTGTTTGCAGCCGATCAAAATGATTTGCATCGGACGTCCCGGTGCGAGCGATTTGTCATCCGCGCTCCGGCCAAACGGCCACCACACGCCGCAAAACGACTGCGGCCACCAGCCCGGCTTGTTTACGTCGCCGCCCGCAGTCTCGTCCGCGAGTGTCTGCCACACGGCATGGTCATTGCCGTCGAGAACGCCGTCGCCGGAAATGGTGAGGTTCGTGGCGTCCTTCGCAAACAGCAGCGAACCGGCCGTGCCGTAATCCTGCCAATGCGGACTGCCTTTCAAAACCGCGCCACGCGCCAGATGAAAATCCACACCGCCGCCCAATGTGATTGCGCCCGTGAGAAAAGTTTTGCCGCCGGGCAAAACCACCTGCCCGCCGCCGTTCGCTGCGCAGGCGTCCACCGCTTTTTGAACCGGCATGGTGTCGTCATTCGTGCCGTCGCCCTTGGCGCCATAGTCCAGCACGTTGAACACACTTTGAGGACCTTTTTCATTGGCGAAAAGGTTTGCTCCTGCGAGCAGCAACACGGCAGTCAGGCTGCGGACGATGATTCGTTTCATTAAAAGTTTGCGGTTCAACTTCTATATTTCAAACATCCTGCCCGGCCGCGAGGAAAATTATTTCGTCAAAGGTGGGAGTCCTGACGCCGCGCGGACCGGCGTGATGCCGGTGCGATAGGCCGAATCTTCGAGGCTCAACGAGCGCGGCGCGTCCACCAGCGTTTTCATCGTTTGGATGGACTCCGGTTTCTTGGAGATCATTTCCGCCCACAACATCCACCAGGTCCATTGCGGCTGTTGTTCCAGCACATCCAGCGTGGGCGGCGGGCCGACTTCCGCCAGCGTGATCGGTTTGCCGTCCGCCAGCTTTAGCAGGTCGTGGTAATAATTCGTCGAAAAATCGCTGTGATAGACATCCAGTGCGGCGATGTCGAAATAATTTTTGCCGGGATAGAAGTCCACAAACTGCCGTTCGGGTTTGCTCGGCCGGTCCACGCTCCAGATCCAGATGAGATTATTCAGGTGATGATAATTGGCGAACCGGTCAAACAACTGGCGGTAAAGCACCGTGGTGCCGTGTTCGCCGCGCCGGCCGCCCCACCAGAACCAATCGCCGTTCATCTCATGATATGGCCGCCACAACACGGGAATGTGCGCGTCGCGCAGTTGCTTGAGGTAGCCGGCTATGACATCCACCTGCTCGCACCAGTGCCGGTTCAACGGCGTGCCCGGCGTGATCAACTCGTTCCACTGCTCGTCGGTCAAACGGCCTTGAACGCTGGCAAGCCGGTTGGTCGGCGTGTCTTTTTGTGGCAGGAACGTGATGGGTTCATTGGCCGTCGGCGGCACCGCGTGCCAGCACAAGGTGATGATCGAGCCGTTGGCGTATTGCTGTTTGATGTCGGCAATGATACCGGGCCGGGCGGCGGCGGCATCCTTGTCGCCCGGCGCGGCGAAACCAAAATCCTGCCCGTAAATTGCCGGCGTCTTGCCCCACGCGGCGGCGGCGGCGCGGGTGGACGCGTCGTGCGTGGCGGGATAATTATGCTGGCCGGTCAGCGTGTGCTCGCCGGAAATGCCGTGAATATAATTCAACAACGCCACCGCTTCCGGCGACGCGTGCGGCGTCACCGGCTTGATGGAACTGCACGCGCCGCAAAACAGGCCGAGGGTGAGGGCGATGACGGCTGGTTTTTTCATGGCGCGAATCTTTTCTATTTTTTCAGACGCAAATTTTTTTCAATCAGCTTGCAGCGCTGGTCCACGCACAACTTCGAGCGCATCGCGTCCGGCGGCGTATTGAGACAATAGTCCAGCAGCTTGTCCACCGTCGTCGTGGCGACATGCGTCCGCGTGTCCGAGGAGCCGTAATAAATGAATACATCGCCGTTTTTGCGCGCAATCCAGCCGTTGGCAAATACCACATTGGACACGTCGCCCACGCGCTCGTCGTTTTCCGGCCCCATGAAATGACCGCCGGGCGCGGCAATCTGCCGGGACGGATCCTTCAAGTCGCACAGGAAAAGATAAAGCACATAGCGCATGCCCGCCGCCGTGTTGCGCACGCCATGCGCCAGATGGAGCCAGCCCTTGTGCGTTTTGATCGGGGCCGGACCGAGGCCGTTCTTGCCCTCCTTGATTGTGTGATAAAAGCGCGGATCAATTATGCTTTCCTTTTTCACCTCGGCTTTCGTGATGTCGTCCACCAGTCCCCAGCCGATGCCGTCGCCGCTGCCGGTCGCCGCAAAGTCGCTCATCGGGCGCGTGTAAAAGGCGTATTTGCCGTTCTCGAATTCCGGGTGCAACACGCAGTTGCGCTGGTGCAGCGCGGGCGTTTTCAAATCCGCCAGCCGCTCCCACTTGACCAAATCCTTCGTGCGTGCGATGCCGCAGCGGGCAATGGCGGCGGAAAGATCACTTGGCTTCGAATCGTCATGCCGCTCGGCGCAGAACAGGCCATAAATCCAGCCGTCCTCGTGCTTGATCAAACGCATGTCGTAAAGATTGGTTTCCTTGTCCTCCAACTCCGGCATCCGCACCGGGTAATCCCAGAACTGGAAATTATCCATGCCGTTTTTGCTTTCGGCGACGGCAAAGAATGATTTGCGATCCCAGCCCTCGACGCGCGCCATCAAAATATTTTTCCCGTTGAATTCCATCGCGCCGACGTTGAATACGCAGTTGACGCCCAGCCGCGTCATCAGGTGCGGATTGGTGGCGTGGTTGAAATCGTAGCGCCACGACAGCGGCGTGTGCTCGTTGGTCAGCACCGGATGTTCATAGCGGTCGAAGATGCCGTTGCCGGTTTTCTGCGGCCTGTTCTTGCGCCGAAGGAGTTGCGCGTGTTCGCGTTGAAGTGATTTCAGTTTGTTTTGGAATGCGGTTTTTGTCATCGGCGTGGACAGTTTTGGTTAAATGAATGGTGACTGCTGCTTGGCTCAATTCTGCGGGACAGAAAACGGAATTCAAAATCAAAATTGTCATCAAAATAGGCGACAGGAAAAAGATTTTCATTCCCGCCCGCAACCTCCATGTTTCTGCCGTTCCTGTTTCCGAACCCAGACCGGCAAACTCCGGCAACCTTGAAAAATTATGAGCCTCCGAAATACTTCTCGCCGGAATTTCATCAAAACCACCGCGCTGGCGTTGCCGCTGATTGCGACCGGCTGTCGCAGTTGGGCGGAAAAATCCGCCGGCAACCGCACGGGCGATTTTGTCACCGTCCGCAACGGGCGCTTTGAACTGGACGGCCATCCGTATTTTTACGTCGGAACGAATCTTTGGTATGGCTGTTATTTGAGCGACCCTAATTTGAGCGGTGGCCGTGCACGTATGGTGCGCGAACTGGATCGTCTGCAAAAAATCTGCGTCAACAACATCCGCCTGCTTGCCGGCTCGGAAACGTCGCCGCTCGCGGGCGCGATTCCCAACGGCATCACCCGCGCGCCGCACGAATTGGATGAAGCCCTGTTGGCCGGCCTGGATTTCTGCCTGGCCGAAATGGCCAAGCGCAACCAGCGCGCGATTCTGTTTGTCTCCAATTACTGGCAGTGGTCCGGCAGTTTTGCCCAATACGTCCGCTGGATCACCGGCGAGAACATTCCCGACCCGGACAAGCCGGTGATGGCGAAGGGCAACTGGCACGCGTTCATGGAATTTTCCGCGCGCTTTTACAAGACACCTGCGGCCATTGCGCTCTACAACGACTACGTCACGCGTCTCATCCACCGGCGCAACACCTTCAACGGCCGCATTTATCGCGACGACCCGGCCGTCATGACCTGGGAACTCGCCAACGAACCGCGCCCGGCGGCGGACAACCCCGCCGACATCCCGGTTTTTTGCGACTGGGTGGCGGCGACGGCAAAGATGATTCACCAACAGGCCCCGAACCATCTCGTCTGCACCGGCAGTGAAGGTATTCACGGTTCGCTGGACAAGGAGAGCGTGTTCATCGCCGCACACCAGACGCCGGCGATTGATTATGTGACCGTCCACATGTGGCTGAAAAACTGGGGCTGGCTCAAGGACCCGGCGCTCGGCCCGGATTTCGAGATCGCAGCCGACAAGGCGCGCGACCATGTGGAACTGCACAACCGGATCGCAACGGACATTTTGAAGAAGCCGCTCGTGCTGGAGGAATTCGGATTGCCGCGCGACCACGAAAGCTATTCGCCGGATTCACCGACGACCGCGCGCGACGAATACTACCGCCGGATGTTCGACCAGGTGGCGGAATCGTGCAAGGCCGGGCGCGCGTTGCAGGCGGCGAATTTCTGGGCATGGGGCGGCGAAGGCCGCGCCAGCGCGCCGAAAGGTTCCGCCGGCTCATTCCTTGGCGACCCGCCATGCGAGCCGCAGGGCTTGAATTCTGTTTTCGACACCGACGCCGGCACGCTTGCCGTCATCGCCAGCGCGAACACGAAATTAAAAACATTTGTTGTGTAACTCACCGGTGGCGGGATCAAGGCAGATGGATTTCAGGATAGATTGCGATTTGATGATTGCGCACTGAGGGTTGAAATCTTAACTCTTCGGCACCGGCCAGGATCTTCTCCGTTTTTTGCAGTGGCATGTGGCAGAACACACATTGGTCATCAATGACGTGGCCCAGCTTGGGAAATGTGCCGCAACTCTCGATGCGATGGCAGGTGAGGCAGCGTGCAGCCATGGCCTTGATGTCACGCTGGGGCACATGCACATCATGGCAGGTGACGCAGGTCATCGTGGGGCTTGACTGGAAGCAGCGGCTTCGTTCCAGAAGCTGAACTTGATTGGCGTGAACGTCCACATGCGTGTCCGGGCCGGGCATCGCAAGTTCCAGATCATTGCTCAACACATCGCCGGGCTTGAACGACAGGGCGGGAACCAGTTCGTTGCCTATCCCCGCATGACACAGGGCGCAGACATCCATCTGCCGGTCGCGGGAAAGCCGGGCCGGATTGATGATGGCTGCCATAGCGGACGATGTTGGCGGCGTAGTGGATCGATAACGGGCGATGTGTTCCCCGCCGGGGCCGTGGCACTTTTCACAAGTGATGCCCAACACCAGATCGGTTTTGTTGAATTGGTTGAACCGGCTGCCGGCCGGTTCGAGCCACTTGAAGGCGGTGGTGTGACATTCCAGGCACCGTTGGGTGGCAGGTCGGGTGAAATTGGCGGTTCCATCGGGGAATTCTACCAACCCCGGACTGTTCATCCAGATTCCCCGTTCGACCCAGTAGGACACGGGCAG
>CAZIFP010000143.1:7309-7518 GCA_964538105.1 uncultured Bifidobacteriaceae bacterium | reverse complement strand
ATCTGACTTAAGTCACAAGCCCCTTCCGGGAAACCGGAAGGGGCTTTTTGTTTTCCAAATTTGAGTCGGGGGTTTTGGACTGCAGTGGGAAGCGCAGCGCCACACCGCTATCATGCGTTTATGGGCTTTCCCTAGCCACCCATTCTTCACCAAACCTGAAAGCGGTTTCGCCGCTTTCCTGCTCATTTTCCTTCGAAGGTCAGGCCGCA
>CAZIFP010000143.1:0-7209 GCA_964538105.1 uncultured Bifidobacteriaceae bacterium | reverse complement strand
ACCTTTGCCAGTCTGCGACGAACCTTTGCCAGTCTGCGACGAACCTTTGCCAGTCTGCGACGAACCTTTGCCAGTCACGACGCGACCTTTGCCAGTCACGACGCGACCTTTGCCAGTCACGACGCGACCTTTGCCACAGTCAATGTATAAAAATAGCCATTTTTAGGGCGGAATTACACAAAAGCTTAAAAATATCGTTATCGCCGACATTCATTAACTTTCAGTTGGCTGGTGTCCATCGATCTCACCCCGAGAACAACGTATGACGGCAAATCTGTAAAAAGCCCAACTCGTAGTCGCCAAATAACGATAGTTGCCACCCGCCTTGGATGTTAACCGGACAATTGCGTTATTGTGTTTTGATTTCCTTTCGTCATTGTTTCCGGCACAATCCGCGTTCCAAATGGAATTCATTCGCGACATTTATACGGCGAAGCAGGCGGCCAGCCGCCCGGTCATCTCCTTTGAATTTTTCCCGCCCAAGACGGAAGAGGGCGACCGCAACCTTTTTGAAAAGGCCATTCCGGAGCTGTTGCAAACCAGGCCGGATTATTGTTCCGTGACTTATGGCGCGGGAGGCACCACGCGCGACAAGACCTTGATGATCGTAGATCGCATCCAGCGGGAACATCAACTCACCGCGCTCGCGCATCTCACCTGCGTCAACCACACGCGCGAGGAAGTCCGCGCGCTGCTGGAAAAAATCCGCACGCTCGGCTGCAAAAATATTCTTGCTCTGCGCGGCGATCCGCCCGGCGGCGGCGCGTTTCAGCCCACACCCGGCGGCTTTGAATTTTCGTCGCAGCTCGTCCAGTTCATCCGCGAGTCCGGCGATTTTTCAACCGGCGTCGCCGGATTTCCCGAAGGTCACGTCGCCTGCAAGGAAGGCAAGCTTGCCGACTGGAATCATTTAAAAACCAAGGTGGATGCCGGCGCGGATTTTGTGCTGACGCAGTTATTTTTCGACAACGCCGATTTTTTTGAATTCCGCGATCACGTCGCCGGCAAGCTGGGCGTGCGCGTGCCAATTGTGCCCGGTGTGATTTCAATTTTGAACGCGGCGCAAATTCTCAAGTTCACCCAGCTCTGCGGCGCAAAGATTCCGCCGCCGCTCCGCACCAAACTTGAGGCGCTGGGAAATGACGAGGCCGCTGCGATGGAGTTCGGCATCGAATACGCCACGCGGCAGTGCGAAGAATTATTGCGCGCCGGCGTGCCGGGATTGCATTTCTACACGCTCAACAAGTCGCACGCCACGGTTCGGGTTCTGAAAAATCTTGGCTTGGCCTGAACCGCGCGGCCACCGTTCGCCGGGCGTTGATTAAAACAACCGGCCGGCGATGATGCCGATGACGCTCAACGGCCCGGTGTCTTCCAAACTGTCGGCGGCCTTGTCCAGTTTTTGCAGGGAGAGCTTGGCGTTGCTGTAAAATTCCTGGCTGTTCACCAGCTTGCCCATCGTGCCGTCGCCGTGGTTGATCTTGAACAGAATCTGGTTCAGGTTCGTCATGGACGCCTCGGTGGAATTATAGAGCGCCTCGTCCGTGGCCAGTTTGCCGA
This sequence comes from uncultured Bifidobacteriaceae bacterium, assembly GCA_964538105.1. GTDB lineage: Bacteria > Verrucomicrobiota > Verrucomicrobiia > Limisphaerales > UBA11358 > UBA11358. Next base: position 5,649 of record CAZIFP010000143.1, on the reverse strand, counting down.
GCGTGCCCTGGCCGCTGCTGATGCCGTTGACCAGTTGTTTTGCCTGGGTCACGGCATCCTGCAGATTCGTCACGGTCGAGAGCGCGGAATTGTAAAGTTGATCCTGATAGATGACCTTGCCGACCGTGCCCTGGCCGCTGGCGATCTGGCCCGAAATGCTTTCCATGTTCGAAAGCGTGGCGGTGATGCGCGCGCTGTTTTGCTTGATCAAATCCGTCAGCGGCCCCATCAGATTGTTGATGCTGTCGCCGGAAAAGCTGTTGCCGAAATTTGCAATTCCAGTGGCGGCCTTGTCGAGCTTGGTCATGATGGCGCTCAAATCGGGCTGTTCCACCGTTGCCAGCATCGCGCCATCCACGACTTTTGGGGCGTCCGGTGAGCCAAAGCTGATGGCGACAAAATTCTGGCCCATCAAGCCCGCGAATTTGATGACCGCCTGGCTGTCCGTTTTGACGCCGGCGTCGGGATGCAATTTCATCGTCACCGCGACCTTGCCGTCCGCAAGCGTGATTTTTTCGACGCGGCCGATTTCGACGCCGGCCATCTTTACGCTGTCACCCACCTTGAGTTCCTGCACCGTGTCAAATTGGGCGCTGACATGGTAGCCGCGCTGGAAAATGCCCGCGCCGCCGACCATTTCGATGATGAAGATGGCGGCGAAAATGGCGAGCACGACAAAGATACCGAGCTTGGTTTCGAGAGAGTTTTTCATAAGGGTTTGGATTCAGGATCGCGTTTGAAGTCGGCGTGCAAAAATTTCTGGATGAGCGGGTTGTTGAACCGCTTCACCTCGTCGGGCGTGCCGATGGTGAGGATGCGGCCTTCATTGATGATGGCGATGCGGTCGGCCACGCCAAACGCCAGGTCGCGGTCGTGTGTAACCACAACGGATGTGACGTGGATCTGCTTCTTCAGTTCCAATATTTCCTCGCCGATGACGACGGCGGAAAGCGGGTCCAACTCGCTCGTGGGTTCGTCATAAAGGATCAGTTGCGGATCAATGACCAGCGCGCGGGCTATGGCGGCGCGCTTCTTCATGCCACCGGAAAGTTCGCCCGGCATCTTGTCCACGGCGTCCGTGAGGCCGACGGTTTCCAATTTTTCCGCAACGATGCGGTCAATTTCTTCCGGCGGCTTGAGCCGGTGTTCGGTGAGATAAAGCCCGACGTTTTCACCGACCGTCAGAGAATTCAGCAGTGCGCCGGACTGGAACACCAGCGCCATGCGGTATTTGGCGGCGATTTCAGGCGACTCGACGGACTCGCCATTGATCAGGATTTCTCCGGCGTCCGGCGCTTCCAGGCCAATGAGGTGTTTGAGCAAAACGCTTTTGCCGCTGCCGCTCGGTCCCATGATGACAAAAATCTCGCCCGGCCGGACATCCAGGTCAATGCCCCGGAGCACTTCCTGCCGGCCAAAACTCTTGTGCAGCCCGCGCACCTGCAGGCTGACGCCGGAGTTGTTGTCAGGTTGGTTCATCATGATTTCAGCAGAAAGCGCGTGAGGATGTAGTCAAAAATCACAATCAGCACGATGGAATTCACCACGGCTTTCGTGACCGACCGGCCGATGCCGCGTGGCCCGCCAATGGTCACCAGACCCTGATGACACGAAACAGAACCAATGATAATGGCGAAACAAAAACTTTTAAACACGCCGTTCGCCACGTCCTGAAGATCCACGATGTCGCGCAGCCCGTCAAAAAATGCCTGGAATGGGACGCCGATGTGGCTGTTCGACGCGGCCACGACCGCGCCGCCGAACCAGCCGACGAGAATCGAAAAAACCACCAGCAGCGGCAGCGCAACGGCCATGGCAAGCATACGCGGCAGGACCAGATAATGGATCGGATTGATGTTCATCGTGCGCAGCGCGTCAATTTCCTGATACACGCGCATCGAGCCGATTTCCGCCGCCATTGCCGAGCCGATGCGACCCGCGATCAGGATGGCCATCATCACCGGCGCCAGTTCCTTGGCGATGGCGACCCCGACCACGCCGCCGACGGCGCTGGACAGGCTGCGCTCCACCAGCACCGGCCCCGTTTGCAACGCGATGACCGCGCCGATGAAAAACGACAGCACGCAGACCATCAGCAGGCTGGCGTTGCCGATTTCAAAAAACTGGTCCAGGACCTTCTGCCGCTGCCGCCACGCGAAGGGCAGGGCGCACAGCGTGCGCCAGAACAGCAGGACAATTTCACCAATGTTTTGAAACATAACCTATAAATCCGCCAGCCGCGCCGTCTTGGGATGCGTTTGCATCACCGGAATGTAAAACAGGCGCAACTTTTTCGAATCCGAGTCAGATTGATACTGGAAAAGACCGAACAGGAGCGAGCATTTTTTGGCTGTCGGCGTGCTTTCATGACGATACAAATTCCACAAAAACGACTGGCTGCGAGCGCCGGATTGGGGATTGTTCTCCGAAACCCAGATGGACCAGAGCGGTGACCAGTTGCGCTCAATGCCGCGGTTGTTGGGCACGGCCGGCTCGACCGGCGCGAGGATTTGCAGGCGCGTGTTGCCGTTGAAATCGCGGTGATAGGTGAAGAACGGCAGCATGTCCACACGCCGCTTTTCCACGCCGGTCGCCGTGTTTTTTTCCACCGTGTTTTCAAACAGATAAACCAGGACGCGCGTGCGCCGCAGATCCAGCGGATCGGAATGCGTGCGCTTGAAGGTGTAAACCGGCCAGAGATACGAATCGCTTTCCAAGGTGGCATTATGCGACTGGCTGCACAGCGGCCAGACGCGGTCAGTGGTCTTGCCTTCGCCGCGCGTGAAAATGACAAACGGCCACGGCCCCTGCCATTCGTGATATTGTTTTTCGCGATCATCAATCCAACTGAAGAACGGCCACAACACATCAGTGACATCGCGGTTGGGCGAGCGGCTTTGCAAATACAGCGGCAGCACCGCCCACATGGTTTGCACACCGTTGGTGACGCCACCGTTTTGATATTTGATGTAGCGGCCCGAACCGGGCTGGGGTCGGGCGGTGCCGTCAGCGCCGATGTTGCTGGTGGATTTGAAAAAAATCGGCCACAGCGCAAAAAAATCGTCGTGGCCGCCGACGATGGTCGTGTCGCCGAAGCCGTTGGTTTGAGTGGTCACGTCTTTGTGTTCATTGCCAACCAGCGGCCAGAATTGCCAGCCGAACAAGCCGTCGCCGTGCCGGACATGGAAAAACGGGAACAGATAATTGTCGGTGACGATGTCTTTCTTCTGCGACTGGCCGTAAATCGGGAACATCACAAAAAAGATTTTGTCGCGCCACAACCGGTGCTGGAGATGACCGTAAAACGGAATCAGCGCCGTGTAATTTTCATCCGCATTTGTCGAACGCTGCTGGAAGTAAAATGGGAAAATCGTGAACCGGCTGGCGTCGCCGCCCGTCGGCTCCTGTCCGCCGGCAAAGCTCAACAGCTCGCAAAACTGCCAGCGATATTCCTGGCCGTAGGATTCGTAGGTGAGCAGCGGGTAAAGAAAATCATCTTCGCGATATTCAACCGTCGGATCGGTGGTGTGGGAAAACAGCGGCGGGAACGCCCAGATTTTTTCGGAATCCTTTTGCTGATCGTAAAAAAGTGGTCCGACGGCTTCGGTGCGTCGCCCGGAATCCAGCGTCAACGGAAACTGGTCATAAAGCAACCCGGCATGAAATGTATCTTCTGCGAAAATCGAGGCGGCAAAACAAAATGTCAGGATCAAAAAACAACCACGCAGGCAGCAAAATTTTCCCCCGAGTGCATTTAAGGCATTCGTTGTGCGCGGACCGGAATAAAAAAACTGGCTCAATTTACTTTATCGTTAATGCTGGACGATATTTGCGCATTCTGGCGCATTTGAAAGTCGGTTTTAACATTGATGTTGACTTTTAATCATTTTCAACTACCCTTCACGAACTTGAGGTTTTACCTCGGTTCCTCCTGACCCGGTGCCGGCGATGTTCTGCCGGCATCGGGTTTTTCAATCAACGACTTTTTCCGGCCGAGCAAACTCAGCAGCGCCGGCAAAAACGCCAGTGCCGCGATCATGCAGGTCGCAATTCCCGTCGCCATCACACTGCCCAAACTGTGAATGCCCCGGTGTTTGGCAAGCATGAGGCTGCCGAATCCCGCGATGGCCGTCAATCCCGACACGAGCACGGCCTTGCCGGTGCTGCGCGACAAAATGCTCGGCGTGCGCTCCTCGGCGAACCGGTTCAAAATGTGAATGCCGTTCGTCACGCCGATGCCGATGACCAGCGGCAGCGTCATGATGTTCGCCGGATTGAACGGAATGTCCAGCCAGCCCATCAGGCCGACCAGCCACAGCGTGCCGATGCCCACCGGCAGCAGCGATAAAATCACCGCCGTCAAACTTCGGAAATGGACGAACACGAGAATCGCAATCGCAATAAGCGAATACACCGCCGCGCGTTCGTAGCTGTTTTTCAACAGCGTGGTGTATTCGTAAAGCTGCACCGGTGTGCCGGTGACATTTGGATCAATCGTCCGCAGGTCGGCGATAAAATCTTCCTGGTTCTTTCGCTGCCACACGTCGTATTTGGGATAAACCTGCAAAAGATATTTGCCGGTGACGCCGACAAAACGGTTGCGCAGGGCCGGCGGCAAATCCTCGGCGCGCAATCGTTCGCGGTCGTCCTGGTTTTGCAGCGTCTGAAACGTCTGGCGGATGTCGGCGAACAGCGCGCGCTGAAATTCCGCCAGCTTGTCCGCATGCGCCGCGCGCGCCGTGGCATCGCCAGCCAGCATTTCCCTGCGGAAATTGTCTATTGCATCCCGCAGCGCCACCATTTGCACGGTCAATTTGGGGTTGCTGTCCTTGATTTCGTCCAGCGCCGCGCCGAGATAGCCGTAGAGCGAATACAGCGTGCGGCTGAAATCCTCAATGTTCACGGGCTGCAAATCGGCCGCGTTGAATTGAAACGGCGCAACTTCCTGTTTGATCTGGCCGATGAGCTTGAGTTTTTCGGTCTGGTCTTCCGCGAGATAAGTCGCCATGGACTGGACGCCGTTGGATGCGACCGTCGGAAGTTTTTCAATTTGCTTCTGCAACTCGACGGCCTGCGGCAAGGAATCGGCGATCACCGCGCCGTAAAGCACCGATTTGTCCGCCGAATCAATCAGCTTCTGCTCGAACACCACCGCCGGCATGCCCGCGCTCTGCATGTGCAGCAGGTCGTAGTCGAAATAAACCTTGCGCGCCTGCGAGAACGCCAGCACGCAAAGCGCGCCCACGATGACCGTCACCACCACCGGCCGCTCCAGCCAGATGTTTTCAATGCGTTGGCGGCGCTCCACATCGTGGAGGTTATGATCCAGCACGTTCTGCCGGCCGCGCAGAAGCAACACCGGCAGCAGCGTGATCATGGGAATGAAACAGACCAGCAGCCCGCCGCCGCAGATGATGCCCATTTCCTGGATGCCTTTGAAATTGGTCAGCCACATCGCCAGAAACGCGCCCGCCGTCGTCAGCGCGCCGACGAAAATTCCCTGGCCGGTGTAAACCATGGCTTTCGTCAACGCCTGCTCCTCCGTTTTGCCTTTGCGCAATTCCTCCTCGTAACGCGTGACCAGATGCACGCCGAAATCAATCGCCAGTCCGATGAGAATCGGCACGAACGTGATCGTCAAAATGTTCA
>CAZIFP010000142.1:0-7535 GCA_964538105.1 uncultured Bifidobacteriaceae bacterium | reverse complement strand
AGAGTTGAACTTCTACTGACCAAAGTTAAGGTTTGATTGACCGGAGTTGAACTATGATCGTTCATTATTCAACAATGATTGACCAAAGTAAAAGTTTGGTCGGCCAAAGTTTAACAATGGACGGCCAAAGCTGGACTCTGGAGGTTAATTTTACTGGTTTTATTGGCAAATCCACGGGTCTGTGCGGCCGGACCCGGACTTTGGCCGGCCAGCATAAAGCTTCGGTCATTCATTCCTTTACTCTGGATTATACTTTCGCTGAATCGCCTCATTTTTGTTGAATTTTTCCGGTCCGGACATTTAATCATTTCTGTTTGGCAGAAACCTGCCTATTTGGAGGCTTCGGAATCAACAGCAACAGAACAAACACAAACATGGCTAAAAATACATTCAGCGTGGACGTCCCCACCAATCCGGACGATCTAATCGCTTTGGCGGCCAAGCTTCTCGCCAAAGATACGGCGCTGGGCGCGAACAGCCCATTCAAGAACATCAAAAACTGCTCGGCCTTTAATTGAAACATGAAATCCGTTGGAAAACGGTTTAGGTTGCGCTGCACCTGCTCATTCATCCACTTGGTTTCCACGCCGTAAATTTCCGCCAGATCGCTGTCGAGCATGTCTCTCTCGCCGCGAATCAGGAGAATGGAGCGTTCGATTCGCTCGAGCAGAATAATTGAATGGGATTCAATCATGCGACGAACTTTCTGCCAGAGGTGGTCACAAATGGCGACCACCTATTTTAATGCCTCGCCGGCACCATTCATGCCCGTGCACCATCTCAATCTGCGTTCCGGCGGCGGTGCGGAAAGCTTTATTCCTGCTGGAAACTGGCACGTTGTTCGGGTATAGAAAGTCCACCAAGCCTTGCCAACAACAACATTGCTATGACCACTCTCAAAAAAAATCTGTCCGTCACGCTGGTCTTTTTGCTGCCCGCACTTTGTTTCGCCGCGGAAAAACTCACCGTCACCGCCAGCAACCCGCTCCCGCTCGCCCGCTCCAGCCAGACGATTGAACTGACGGCACAGCAGCTCGCGCCGCTCGGTGAAAAGGATTTGAACAGGCTTCACGTCCTCGATGCCGCCGGCAAGGAAGTTCTCTCGCAGGCGGTGGACACGAATTACGACGATTATCACACGCCGGACATTTTGATCTTCCAAAGCGACTTCGCGCCGGCCGAGACGAAGACGTTCACCGTGAGCGCCGGCACGCGGCATGAATATAAAAAGGAAGATTTCAAGGCTTACGGCCGCTTCGTGCGCGAGCGCTTCGACGACTTCGCGTGGGAGAACGACCGCATCGCGCACCGCACTTTCGGCCGGGCGCTGGAAACCTGGAAGGGCGAGCCGCTCACCAGCAGTTCCATTGATGTCTGGGCGAAGCGTGTTTCGTATCCGGTCATTGACGGCTGGTATATGTCCGACAACTACCATCACGATTCCGGCGAAGGCATGGATGATTACACTTCCGGCATCAGCCGCGGCGACGGCGGCGACGGCCTGTGGGCGGGCAACCGGCTTTGGGTCTCAAGAAATTTTGTGAACTCCAGCACGCTCGCCGCCGGCCCGATCCGCGTGCTGTTCGAGCTCGATTACGAACCATTCGAGGTCAACGGCATCAGTGTCAGCGAAGTGAAGCGCGTGTCGCTCGACGCCGGGCAGAATCTCGACCATTACCAGAGTTTTTACACGCCGTTCACGCGGCCGGAAAAACCCGTGACGCTGACCGCCGCCATGGGCCTGAAAAAAGTGGCCGGCGAACAACTGGAACTCAACGCCACCAACGGCTGGCTGGTCATCTGGCAGAAAATGGAAAAGCAGCCGGGCAGCGAGGGCGTGGCGCTCGTGTTCGACCCGAAACAATTTGTGCAGCCGGCCGAGGACAAGCTCAACAATTTGATCGTCGCGAAAGTCTCCGACAAAAATGTCGCAGATTACTGGGCCGGCTTCGGCTGGGATCAAACCGGGCAGTTCGCCGATGCCGCCGCGTGGGAAAAATATGTGGACGAATTCGCGCTAGATTTGCAGTCACCGATCGAGGTGACCGTGGCGGAAGTGAAATAAAGATCAACGCCGGTGTTCAAGTGCTTCAAACATTTCGTTGCTGGCGTTTGCCGTGTTTTTGCGATGAGGTATTGTGACAAGCATGAAAATTATTGAACGCAGTTTTTTTATTTTCCTGTGGCTGCTGATTCTGTCAGCGTCGGCCGTGCGCGCGGAGGGGCCGGCATCACCGGCACCCTTCAACGGCGCGACGCCGCTGCGATGGTCGGTGCGCATGGCGGATTCCGAGATGGCGCGACGCGGCGACAGCCTAGCTTGGAAAGCCGGCGGCACGGCAAAATGGGATTATACCACCGGCCTGTTCACGCTGGCGCTGTTGAAGTTGAATGAATCTGTGCCGGACACGCGCTACGTCGCGTTCGCGACAAATGCGATTGGTTCTTTCATTTCGCCGGACGGAAAAATTCACGGATACAAGGTTGAGGAATATCAGCTCGACGCGCTGAATTCCGGCAGGACTGTGCTCGCGCTCTGGCAACTCACCAGGGATAAACGCTACGAGGATTGTGCCCGGCTGCTCCGCCGGCAGCTCGACACGCAGCCGCGCACGAGCGACGGCGGCTTCTGGCACAAGCAGCGTTACACAAATCAAATGTGGCTCGACGGCCTCTACATGGGCGCGCCGTTCTACGCCGGGTGCGCGAAACGTTTCAACACGCCGAAGGATTTTGATGACGTGGCGAAACAGTTTCAACTGGTTGACCAGTATCTTTACGATGCGAAGAGCGGCTTGTTTTATCACGGCTGGGACTCGGCCAAAATCCAGGACTGGGCGAATCCGGCGACCGGCGCATCGTCCAACTTTTGGGGGCGTGCCGTCGGCTGGTATGCGATGGCGTGCGTGGATGTTTTGGATTATCTGCCGGCGAATCATCCGGCGCGGAGGCAAATTCTCGCTGAACTTCAAAAGGTTTCCGCCGGCATCGTAAAATGGCAGGACGCCGGCAGCGGCCTGTGGTGGCAGGTGATGGATCAGGGTAACCGCCAAGGCAATTATCCCGAAGCGACGGCGTCGGCGATGTTTGTTTATGCGCTGGCCAAGGGCGTGAATCATGGTTATTTGTCGCATGACTATGTCCCCGTAATACTCAAAGGCTACAACGGCATCGTCAACAAGGTCGTCAAAACCGAAGGCGATAAAATTTCTTTGACGCAATGCTGTCAGGTCGCCGGACTGGGCAATTTTGGCGGGAAAAATCGCGACGGATCATTCAACTATTACGTCAGCGAACCCGTCGTCGAGAACGATTTGAAAGGCATCGGCCCGTTCATCCTCGCGGGCATTGAAGTGCAGCAACTGATCGGTTTGCCGATGAAACAGTGACGGCGGAATTTGTCGCGACCAACGACCATGGCAAGATTCTCGCGTTGACCGTGGCCGCGCAGTCGCTAACTTTGTCCCATGATTTCCGACTCGATCCTCAGGATGCCGCGCCCGCAGGACATCGCCGGCATGGAAACGCCGCAGCTCCGTGAAAATTTTCTCGTCTCAAAGCTGTTTTCGCCGGGCCAGTTGAACGCCCGGTTCACGGATCTGGACCGGCTGGTTGTCGGCGGCGTCATGCCGGTCACAAAACCCGTTGAGCTGCCGAACCACAAGGAAACCGGCCGCGCATTTTTCCTCGAACGCCGCGAACTCGGCGCCATCAACATCGGCGGCGCGGGCTGGGTCGCTGCTGATGGAAAAACCTTCACCCTCGGGAAACTGGACTGCGTTTATCTGCCGATGGGAACCAAGACCGTCACGTTCGGGAGCCAGGATGCAAACCAGCCGGCGAAATTTTATTTCCTGTCCTGCCCGGCGCACGCCGCGCATCCCGCCGCGCTGATGAAATCCGGCGAGGCGACGCCGGTGAAGCTCGGCGCGCCGGAGGCCGCCAACCAGCGCACGATTTACAAATTCATCCACCCGGGCTGTATTCAAAGCTGCCAGCTCGTGATGGGCCTGACTGCGCTCGAACCGGGCTGCGTCTGGAATTCCTTCCCGCCGCACACGCACTGGCGGCGCACGGAGATTTATTTTTACTTCGACCTCGGCGAAAAAATTGTCGCGCATTTCCTCGGCGAACCGCAGGCCACGCGCCATCTGTTTTTGCACAACGAAGAGGTCGCGCTCTCACCGGACTGGTCCATCCACTGCGGCTGCGGCACCGGCAATTATAAATTCATCTGGGGCATGGCCGGCGAAAACCAGGTGTTCGACGACATGGACGCGGTGAACCCGGCGGATTTGCGTTAAATGGTTCATTCGTCGAACCGTTGAATCGGTCAACGATTCGAAACTGCAACGATTCCACTAATCACAATGAAACGATTCAACGAAAAAGTTGTCATCGTCACGGGCGCAAGCCGTGGCATCGGCCAGGCCGTCTGCGTGGCGTTCGCGCGGGAAGGCGCGACGGTCGCGGGCGTGGCGCGCAGCGACCTGGTGGAAACTGGCGCGGCGGTCAAAGCTGCCGGCGGCAGGTTTCTCGGCTTCAATTCGGATTTGAGCCAGGGCACGCAAAAGGAGACCGCCGGTCTGGTCGCACAGATTTTGAAGGAAACCGGACGGGTGGACGCGCTGGTGAACAACGCCGGAATCATCCGGCGCGCGCGGGCGGTGGATTTTTCGGAGGCGGACTGGAACGAAGTCTTGCGCGTGAATTTATCCGCGCCATTTTTTCTTTGTCAGGCCGTCGCCAAATGGTGGCTCACCGGCGGCCGCGAAAAATCTTCCGTTGGTTCGCGGCTGAAAATCATGAACATCGCGTCGCTGCTGTCATTTCAGGGCGGCATCACGGTTCCCGCCTATGCCGCGAGCAAGCACGGCATTGCCGGCGTCACAAAAGCGCTGGCCAATGAGTGGGCGAAGGAACGCATCAACGTGAACGCCATCGCACCCGGCTACATCGCCACGGAAAACACGAAGGCGCTGCGCGAAGACCCCGCGCGCAACCGGGCGATCCTCGACCGCATTCCCGAAGGCCGCTGGGGAAAACCGGAAGACATCGCGGGTGGTTGTGTCTTTCTGGCGTCGGACGATGCGGATTATTTGAATGGCACGGTGCTGAACATTGACGGTGGCTGGATGGGGCGCTGAAAGTCTTGCCGCAAAAATTTCCGAATCAAACAAATGAACTTTAAGACGGCATTTATCCTGTCCGCATTTTTTGCCATCGGGCTTTCGCTTTCAGCCGCCGGTCCGGCCGGCGGCACGAACTGGCTTTCGCTTTTCGACGGCAACGATTTGAGCGGCTGGGTGAAAATGAGCGGCGGAACTTACGCGGCAACCAACGGAATTTTGCACCTTGAAGGCGGCAAGGGCTGGTTGCGGACGGAAAAGGAACATGGCGATTTCATCCTGGAAGCCGAGTGGCGCGGATTGGAGACGAATTACAACAGCGGAATTTTTCTGCGCGCACCGCTCGAAGGCAATCCATGGGCGACGAACATCTGGCAGGTGAACACGAAACAGGGCGCCATCGGTGAATTGCTGCAAGGTTCGGCCAGGTGCGTGCCATCGGTCACGCCGCCCGTATCCACCGGCGAGTGGGTGAAGTTTCGCATCGAGGCGCGCGGCACGAACCTGTCGCTCGACGTGAACGGCCAGCGCGCGTGGGAGTTTCATGATCTCAAACCGGCGCGCGGCTTTATCGGCCTGCAAGCCGAGGGCAAGTCATTTGACTTTCGCAATCTACAAGTTCGGGAGATTGCCACCGGCCCATAACCAACTGCCGGCGTGCGACAAATTTGGTGTTACGAAAGACAAAATAAGTATGAAGATTTCGGTTGCCGGGTTGTGGTAAATGGGGAAAAATCAACCATGCGCATGCCGGGAGGTTTCATGAACCTTAAAGCCGGCAGGGATCGTTTGCGGTGATTTCTATGGCAACAACCAATTCTACCCGTGGTGCGGATTCCGTGCTCGCCCCATTTTTCCCGGCCAGCTTGAAGGGCCGGGTGGTCGCCATGTATGCGCTGCTGATCGGCGTCAACGCCGGGGCGTGGCTCTGGGCGCTGATTGCCTTTCATCATTATCCGGTGCTGCTGGGCACGGCGCTGCTGGCCTACACGTTCGGCCTGCGCCATGCGGTGGACGCCGACCACATCGCGGCGATTGACAACGTGACGCGCAAGCTGATGCAGCAGGGCGGGCGGCCGGTCTCCGTCGGTTTCTTTTTTTCCCTCGGCCATTCGACCGTCGTCTTTGGTTTGTCGGTCGTCATCGCCCTGACTTCCGTAGCGATCAAGGATCGGTTCAACTCGTTTCAAGCCGTCGGCGGAATGATCGGAACTGGCGTGTCCGCTTTTTTTCTGCTGGCCATCGCCTTCGCCAACCTGCTCATTCTAATCTCGGTCTATCAGACTTTTCAGCATGTGAAACGCGGCGGTGAATTTGATGATGAAGACCTCAACCTAATCCTCGCCAAACGCGGATTTTTCGGGCGCATCTTCCGGAATCTGTTTCGGTTGATCGAGCATGGCTGGCAGATGTATCCCGTCGGCTTTTTGTTCGGTCTCGGATTCGACACCGCTACCGAAGTGGGACTGCTCGGCATCTCGGCGACGGAAGCGACCAAGGGGCTTCCGATTTGGTCAATCCTCGTTTTCCCGACGTTGTTCATGGCCGGCATGGCTTTGATTGACACGACCGACAGCATCCTGATGCTCGGCGCCTATGACTGGGCCTTCGTCAAACCGATCCGCAAACTTTATTACAACCTGACCATCACCTTCGTCTCGGTCCTGGTGGCGTTGCTAGTCGGCGGAATCGAGGTACTGGGTCTGATCGGGGATCATCTTAAAATCCAGGGCTACTTCTGGGGCATGATCGGCTCCCTCAACAGCAATTTCGGCATGATCGGCTTCGCCATCATCAGCGTCTTTGTCGCGAGCTGGTCTGTTTCGATCCTCATCTACCGCATGAAGCGTTACGATGAGATTGAAGTGCGCACCAGCCCAGCCGACTGAAGCAGGCCGGCGCGGCCGCATATTTTACATCATCCCCATTCGCGTTGACTGTCAGCCAGCGGAAAAATCTCTCCTTTCACTTCGGCGTAAATTTGTGTTAAATATCGGCGTTATATGAGCAAAACCGCACTCCTGTTTGCCGGTCAAGGCGCGCAAGTCGTCGGCATGGGCAAAGACCTCGCCGAGAAATTTCCGTCCGCGAAAGCGTGGTTCGATCGCACCAACACCGCGCTCGGTTACGACCTCGCCGGCATTTGTTTCAATGGGCCGGAAGCCGACTTGACGAAAACGGAAAATGCGCAGCCGGGAATTTTCCTTGTGAGCTGGGTTTGCTTTCAATTGCTCAAGGAACAGGTGCCGAATCTGAAGTTTGACGCGACCGCCGGTTTGTCGCTCGGCGAATTCACGGCGTTGACGGCGGCGGGCACCATGAGTTTTGAGGATGGTTTGCGCATCGTGCGGCAGCGCGGCAAGTTCATGCAGGAAGCCTGCGACGCGACCAAAGGTGGCATGGCCG
>CAZIFP010000141.1:0-7550 GCA_964538105.1 uncultured Bifidobacteriaceae bacterium | reverse complement strand
GCAGGCCGCCGGGATTCCAGCGCAAATCAATGATCAGCGCCTGCATGCCCTGCTTTTTCAGTTTTTGGAGCGCGGTTTCCAACTCGTCCCCGGTCTGATCTCCGAATTGCGTGATGCGGACATAGCCGATTTTGTCCGCGTCGAGCGGAAATTCCTTTTTGCCGTTGATGTCCTTGACCATGTCCATGTTGATCACGGCCCGCGTGAGGGTGAAGGTTTTCAAAGTTCCCGCCGGCGGCCGCGCAATGGTCAGGGTTACTTTAGTGCCAGGTTTGCCGCGAAGCTGATTCACGACGTCCGTCAGCGGCACTTTATCCACGCCCTGGCCTTCCACCTTGACAATGCGGTCGCCGGACAATATGCCCGCTCGGAATCCCGGCGTGTCGTCCATCGGCGACACGACGGTCACAAAGCCATCCTTCATCGCGACAACCAGTCCAAGCCCGCCGAACTGTCCCTCCGTGTCGTCCTGCAACTGCTGGTAATCATCCGGGTCCATGAATTCGCTGTGCGGATCGAGCGAACCGACCATGCCCTTGAGCGCCGAGTAAATCAGCGCGTGATAAGTCATGTTGGACCCATCCACATAGCTCGACTTGACTTTTTCCAGCACGTCGGCGAACCGCTCCAGATTCGCGTCCGGTGAATCCTTCTCGTCCGCCGCGCGCGCCGAAGTGAAATAAATACGTGCGCCAAAAATAAGGTTCAACGCCAGCACGAGCGCGACCAGACCGAAAATCAAACGTCGTTTCATAATCGGGAAAAATCTACCACAAAGTCACCAAGGCTCAAAGTTTTTGAAAGTTTCCGGTAGTGTCCTAATTTGAAATTAGTAGTTTATCCAGTGATATAACCATAAAAAGCCGACAATAATGGCAATAATGACGGCAATTCCAACGGGAAGAGGAATTCCATGCCCAAAACCATGAATGCCTGAATGGAAGCCGAGTGCCAACAATGGTTTCATTTTTTCCCATTTTAATCGCTTCCAATCGAACTTTGCAAAAGCGTTTCTATTAACGGCAAGTCGCCCGGCACGGTGACTTTGGGATTTGGCGTCGGGCTGGCGACGAGCCGGACCGGCTGGCCGATCAGTTCGCACGCCGCCGTGTCGTCGGTGAAAATCAAATTTTTCTGCCGCGCTTTGGAAATTGCGCGGCGGATGACTTCGACGCGAAAAGTTTGCGGCGTCTGCACCGACCAAAGTTTTGTGCGGTCGAGCGTGCGCGAAATCGTTTTGCCGTCGGCGGATTCCTTGACGGTGTCCGTCACGGCTTGCGCGGCAACGGCGGCGCCGGTTTCGCGCGCGGCTTCGATTGTCGCCGCAATCAACGCTTCGCTGGTGCAAGGCCGTGCGGCGTCTTGAATCGCCACGATTTCGGTTTTCGGCGACAAGGCTTCCAGCCCGTTCCAAACCGAGTCCTGACGCTCCGCCCCGCCAACGACAATGCGAAACGGCTTTTGAAAATGGAATTTTGCCGCCAGTTCGGCGAAGGAATTTTGCATCCCGCCACGCACGACGAGAATGATTTCATCCACGGACTTTGCATCGTTGAATTTCTGCCAAGTGTGGGCGATGACGGGATGGCCGGCGATTTCGAGCCACAACTTGTCCGTGCCCATGCGGACACCTTTGCCGGCGGCGACAATGATTGCTGAAGTCATGTTGAAAGTTAAAGGTTGCAGGTAACAAGTTGTGGTCGCAGCCGACACGCAAACCTTCAACTTTTAACCTGCAACCTTCAACCAAAAAATCAGCCGATTCGCCAGACAATGCGCGCCTTGTTCAAATCGTATTGGGACATTTCCATTTTCACGCGGTCGCCGACGGTGAGCCGGACGAAGCGCTTGCGCATCTTGCCGGAAATGGTCGCCAGCACCTGATGCTTGTTGTCGAGTTCGACGCGAAACATCGTCCCGGCCAGCACGGTCTGGATGCGACCTTCAACTTCAATGTGTTCTTCCATGAATTAGATTAAGCTTAACCAATGCAGCCCGCAAAAAGCGAACATAAAATCTAAATGAAAATAATACAGGGCGGCGCTCGCTGGGAACGCCGCCCCGGTCAATGTAAATTTCAACTATCAGTAACGGTCGCGACCGCCGCCGCCACCGCCACGGGGGCCACCCGCGCCGCCGCCGCCGCCGTATTCACGACGCGGGCCTCGGTCGCTGCGGGGACGTTCTTCCTTCGGGCGCGCAATGTTGACGGTCAACGCGCGGTCACCAAGGTTGGCGCCGTTCATGGCTTCAATCGCCTTCTGGGCTTCTTCAGGGGTGGACATGGTCACGAACGCGAAACCGCGTGAGCGGCCGCTCATCCGGTCCATCATCAGATTCGCTTCGACGACCGTGCCGTGCGCGGCGAACGCCTCGTGAATCTCGTTTTCAGTGGTGTTGAAGGAAAGATTTCCCACAAACAGTTTAGTGCTCATTTTATGTCTCGCTGTTCAAGACCAACCGCTTTTCTCGGACTGTTCCCGACTACCGGGTTTCAAATCATCACCGAACCACGTTCACCTGAAGATTTACCATGACCTGAATAAGCCAGCTTATCCAACAGACTTTTCGACTCTAGCCAGCCCCGAAAAAAATGCAAGCCCGTTTTTTTGCCAGTCTCAGGCTAGCGACCAGTCCAAAACCTTTAACTGCACCGCGCGCCGGCCATTGAATTCGTTTACTGACGGCGCGAACGCCAGGTCAAATCTCCCAACCGGCAACGATTTATCGCCGCCATTCCACCAAACCGCCTCGTGCGTCCTCGCACCGTCCGTCACCCACAATTTGACGTGCTGCTTGTCCGCGCCCATGCGCTGCAACGGACGCCCGTGCGTTACGCAGCGAGCACAGAACTGCACGGATGGATTTCCCTGCCCGGTCGGCTTCAGCTTTTCCAACTCGGCCAGCGATTCTAAATTGATTTCGCCCAGGCCGACTTCCGCGTCCAGACGCAACGGCGGCTGCAAATCTTCCGGCTTCAAACGCAAGTGCGCGAGTCCGTTTAATTTTTCCCGGAGCAAATCAATTTTCTCCGGCGCGATGCTCAAGCCCGCCGCCATCGCGTGGCCGCCGTGGCGCACCAGCAAATCGTCGCACTCGCGCAACGCGGCGGCCAGGTCAAAGCCCGCGATGCTGCGGCCCGAACCGCGCATCTCGCCGTTTTCGCCGCCGATGATGATGGTCGGCCGGTAAAATTCCGACAGCACGCGCGACGCCACGATGCCGACGACGCCGATATGCCAGAGCAATTGTCCTTCGACGATGACAAAATCTTTTTGCGCGTCGAACTTCGAGCGCACCACGCCGACGACTTCCTCGACAATGGTTTTTTCAATTTTCTGCCGCTCGCGATTCCGCAAATCCAAATTTTGCGCCAGCGGCAACGCTGTTTCCAAAGTTTTGGCGAGAATCAGATGTAGCGCTTCTTCCGCCGTTTCCAACCGTCCGGCGGCGTTTAAGCGCGGCGCAAGTTGAAAGCCGACGTCGTGCGTTCCCAACTTTTCCGGCGACTGCGCGACCTGTTTCAGTGCAAGAATTCCGGCGCGATTGGTGGTGTTTAATTTTTCCAGGCCGGCAGTGACAAGAATCCGGTTTTCGCCGATGAGCGGGACCAAGTCGGCAATGGTGCCAAGCGCGACTAAATCCAGCAACGGGCGCAAATCAAAGTCCGCCGCGCCGGGCAGTCCGATTTCGCGTCCGCGTTTGATGAGCGCGTGCGCGAGCTTGAATGCCAGACCGGCGGAGCAAAGTTCGGTGAACAGAGTTGAAGGTTGAGGGTTGAAGGTTGAAAGTTGAGGGTTCACCAATGCCACGGCGGCGGGCGCAGGATTGGAAAACTGGTGATGGTCAAGGACAATGACATCCACGCCACGCTCGCGCAGCCAGGCGATGTTTTCCACCGCCGTCGAGCCGCAATCCACGGCGAGCAGCAATTTCACCGGGAATTTCTTGAGACAGTTCTCCACGCCATCGGCGCTCAAGCCGTAACCTTCGTCCATCCGGTTCGGCAGGTAAAAATCCACCATCCAGCCGAGTGAGCGCAAAACTTCCACCAGCAATGCCGTGGAAGTCACACCGTCCACGTCATAATCACCGAAGATGACAAGCGGCTCACTTTGCTCGCGGGCGCGGAACAAGCGCTCGACGGCTGCGGCCATGTTCGGCAGCAGAAACGGGTCGGCGAGATTTTTCAATCTCGGCGTGAGGAAGTTTTCAATTTCACCAGGTTCGCTGTGACCACGATTCAACAGGCATTGCGCGAGCAGCGGCGAAATTTTGAGCGACGCGGCGAGCTGACCGGCCAGCAGCGGTTGCGACGGCGCGAGCGTCCAGCGGAATTTCATGGCAATGATTTAACCACGGATAAACACGGATTCCCAAGGATAAGAACTTTTCCCGACGATCCGTGTCCATCCGTGATTATCCTTGGTTGCTCTTCTTTGCCTTTTGTGCGGTGCGTTTTTCACGTTCGGCGACCATCGTGGACAAAACGATGGCGATCAAAACCACGGTGGCGACCACCATGAGCGAAACATTCGTCGGGATTTCAAGCTGGAACCATTTTTCCGGCTGGCCGTGCGGGTCAATCAGCATTTTTGTCCCGACAAAAACCAGCACCACCGACAGGCCAATCTTCAGGTAGCGGAAATAGCCGAGCGCGCCCGCCAGCAGGAAAAACAGCGAGCGCAGGCCGAGAATCGCAAAGACGTTCGAGGTGAAAACGATGAAGGCGTTTTTGGTGATGGAGAACACCGCCGGCACGGAATCCACGGCGAAAATCAGGTCGGTCGTCTCGACCAGCACCAGCACCAGCGCCAGCGGCGTAAGCGCGAAGCGGCGGTCCAGCCGCGTGAAGAATTTTTCTCCTTCAAATTGCGGAACGACGGGAAATATTTTCTTTACGAACCGCAGCACAATATTTTTCTCCGGCTCGACCGTTTGCTCGCCGGCGAACAGCATTTTGATTCCGGTGAAAACGAGGAACACGCCAAACACATATAGCACCCAGTCAAATTTGCAGATGAGCGCCACGCCGCCGGCGATCATTGCGCCGCGCATCACGAGCGCGCCGAGAATTCCCCAAGTCAGGACGCGATGCTGGTATTGCGACGGAACGCGGAACGCCGAGAAAATCAGCGCAATGACCATTAGGTTGTCGAGCGAGAGCGACAGTTCGAGCAGATAGCCGGTGGTGAACTGCGCAGCCTCTTCGTGACCGCGCGCATGGGCAAGCACGCCGGCGAAGAGCATGGCCAGCGAAAACCACAAGATGCTCCACGCCAGGGCTTCCGTGAATTTGACGACGCGCGGGCCGCGATGAAAGACGCCAAGATCAAGCGCGATGAAAAACAGGATGCAGACTATGAACCCCGCCCAGTGCCAGGGTGTAATTTGAATCACGGCAGTCATGATTGAAATGCCGCCGCCAGTTTGCCCTTAATCGTAATCGTCATCTTAATCCTAATCTCAAAGCGATTAAGATTAAGATTAAGAATGGCGATTACGAGGAAAAATCAAACCTTCGCCGACGGGCCATTTTGCAATGTCACCGCTGACGCGCCGATGTTCGGGCGCTCGCCTTTGTGCCACCACAACACGATCGCGCTGGCGATGTAAATGGACGAATACGTTCCCGTGATGATGCCGATCAGGAAGGTGAACGCGAAGTCGTTGATCACGCCGCCGCCGAAAATATAGAGCGACATCGTCGCCAGGAACACCGTGCCGGACGTGATGATCGTGCGGCTCAACGTCTGGTTGAGCGCCTGGTTGATGATTTCCTTGAACGTGCCGCGCGCGCCGAGCTTCAAGTCCTCGCGAATACGGTCGAAGATGACGATCTTGTCGTTGATGGAAAAGCCGATGATGGTCAGCACGGCGGCGACGACGGTGGCGTTGAACTCGCGGCCCGACGTGGCGTTAGCGATGCAATAAACACCAATGGTCAGCAGCACGTCGTGGATCACCGCGACGACAGCGGCGACGGCGAAGGAAAATTCATAGCGGAACGCGACGTAAATCAAAATGCCGAACAGCGAGAGCAGCGAGGCGATGATGGCCGAGCGTTGAATCTCCTGGCCGACCACGGCGCCGACGTTTTGTTCGCTCAACGGCTTCAGCTTGGCGTCGGCAAACTTATCCTCCAGCAACTGCTGGACTTTTTGGGATGAACCGATGGCCGTCGTCACGCGCAGGGTTTCCGTGCCGGCGGCCACGTCTTTTTGATATTGGATTTGCGCATCTTTTTCGCCGCCGGCCGTGAGCGCGGAACGGATCAGCTCCACGTCCAGTTTTTGCGCGAAGCTGAAAGTCGTGCTGTCGCCGCCACGGAAATCCACGCCGAACAGTTTTTCTCCGCGCGCAAAAATCCCGAACGCCAGTGAGATGACGACGAACGTCCACGTCAGCACAAACAGCGGTGAGGCGATCTTCATGAAGTTGACCTTGGCGCTCTTGATGAGGTGCAGCATGGAGAGCGAAGTGATCCAGTTCCGGTCGAGCAGGAAGTTGAAAATTAAACGCGTCACCACGAGCGAGGTGAACAGGCTCGCCGCGATACCGATGCTCAACGTGACACCGAAACCTTTGATCGGCCCGGTGCCCATGAAAATCAAAATGACCGACGAAATCAGCGTCGTGACGTGCGAGTCGAAAATCGTGCCGAACGCGCGGGCGTAACCGGCGGCGATGGCGCCGCGCAGCGACTTGCCCTTGGCCATTTCCTCGCGCAATCGTTCGTAGATCAGCACGTTCGCGTCCACCGCCATGCCGACGGTCAGCACGATGCCCGCGATGCCCGGCAACGTCAGCGTCGTGCCGATGGAGCACATGACGCCCATCAGGATGATGATGTTCGTGACCAGCGCGACGTTGGCCGCGAGTCCGGCGAACCGGTAATAGACCAGCATGAACAGCGAGACGAAAATGATGGCATAGCCGGACGCCATGATACCGCTGCGGATGGAGTCTTTGCCCAGCGTCGGGTCAACGTCTTCGGACGAAACAATGCTCAACGGCGCGCGCAGCGGATTTTGCAGCACGTTCGCCAGCGCAAAGGCGTCCTGATCGCTGAAATGACCGGTGATCTCGCCGCTGCCGGTTTCAATCGCGCCCTGGATGTTCGGCGCGGAATAAAGTTCGCCGTCCAGCACGATCGCCAGCCGGTGGCCGATGTTGTTGCGCGTCACATCGGCGAAACGCAAACCGCCGTCCTTGGTAAGCCTGAATTCGATCACCGCATTGCCCAAGGGGTCACGGCTTACGCCGGCGCTTTCGATGATGTCGCCCGCAAGGCCGTTCTCGGCTTTTTTCCGGACGACGAGGTATTCGGCGATCGGCGGGCCGCTGGGCTGCTGCTCAATCTTCTTCAACATTTCATAGCCCGGCGGAATCGGCTGCAAAATCTGGCCGTTCTTGCTGCTGACAATTTCTTCGCTGTCATCCTTCACCATGCGGAATTCCAGATACGCCGCCTTCTGGATTTGCGTCTTCGCGCTTTCCTTGGCCGACTGCGACAATCCGGGCAACTGGATCAAAATCCGGTTGCCGCC
>CAZIFP010000140.1:6445-7575 GCA_964538105.1 uncultured Bifidobacteriaceae bacterium | reverse complement strand
TGGGAATCATTGCCCGAAATCCGGCCAATATCCTTGACTTGTTTCGTCATCACGTCAAGCACAGACAGCGACTGCCGGCCGCGCGCGTCGCGGTTCAGCACCAGCGTGCGCGAGTTCGGCGACCACGACGGATGCTGGCCCGGCACCAGCACCGTGGCCGAACCACCGCCCGCCGGGACAACGCAGATGTTGAAGTCGCCCATCTGCGACGTGAACGCGATCCATTTGCCGTCCGGCGACCAGTCGGGATCGGTCGGATTGGACACGCCCGAAGTCGGGATGCGCTGCACCGCGCCGCCGCCCGCCGGCACTTTGGCCAGCACGCGGCGCTCGTGCATTTTGGTCGCGAAACAAATCCATTGCCCGTCGGGCGACCAGCACGGCGAGGATTCATCCTCCGGCGAAAATGTCAACTGCTTGAAATCCGTGCCGTCGGCGTTGCACACCCAGACGTTCGGGCTGCCGCTCCGGCTCAGGATCATCGCCAGCCTCGTGCCGTCCGGCGAAACCGCCGCGCCGGTGTTCAGGCCGGAAAACCGGGCGATGATGCGGCGCTGGCCGGTCGAAAGGTTGTGGTAAAAAATGTCCGGATTGCCCGGCTGATACGACGTGTAATAAACCGCGAGCCGGCCGGGCACCCACGCCGGAGCGGCGACAATCGCGTTGTCATGCGTGACGGCCTGCGCGTTGTGGCCGTCGAAATCCGAAACATAAATCTCCCCGTTGCCGGTCGGTGCCTGCGCCTTGAACGCGATCTTGGTCTGACCAATTCCTTTTTTTCCGGTAATCGCCAGCACGATGTCGTCCGCGAACGCATGCGCCTGCCGCCGCAAACTCGCGCCGTTGTAGCTGCGCGAAAATTTCGTCTGCCGGCTGACGGTGTCGGTGACGTAGCCCTGCACGTTGCCGGCGCTGCTGCCGCTGATCCGGTATTGCGCGGCTTCCGGCGCGACGAAGCTGAAGCCCTGGACGTAAAGATCAAATCTCAAAACGTCCAGCGCCTCGCCGGTGAAACCTTCCAGCGAAACCGGAATCGGCTTGGTCTGACCCATGACGGTAATTTCGCTCTGAATGTTGATTTCTTCCTGCGCGCGGCAAAAGTTCAGCGCGACGAACGCGAGAACGACGGG
>CAZIFP010000140.1:0-6345 GCA_964538105.1 uncultured Bifidobacteriaceae bacterium | reverse complement strand
TTTTATTTTTCATCCGAGGAGACGTTTGGCTTTGAGGTTGAAGTTGATGATGTAAGTCCGTTCCGTGTCGGGCGAGCCTTCCGGAAACGGCGCGATGTCCGTGACGCGATCCAAAGTGTTTTGCACCGAGCGGTCCACGCTCGCGTCGCCCGACGGCCCGATGACCTGCGCGGAAATCACGCGCCCGTCGCTGGCGATGGTCACGCGGACCTTGACGTTCGCGTCGTCGCTGGCGGTTTCGTCCGGCGGCATCCATGCCTGTTCGTAAACACTCTTGACCACCTGCGCATAATTCGCCGCCGCCGCACTGCTGTTGCCGACCGGGGCAACCGTCGTGGGCGAGGAGAAATTTGCGCGCAGCGCGCGGAGCGCGGCCTTGATGGCCTTGGAATTGTCAGCCGTCGTTTTGGTTGGCGTGGAAGAACTTTTCGGCACCACGCGCGTCACCGGAGTCAAATTTACTTTTGGCGTGTGCGACGGATTTTCAGTTGTCGGAGTCACCGGCTTTTCCTCCGCCGGCTTGAAGAATTTTTCCACGCGTTCGGTAAGCGTCGGTGTCGGCGTCGGCGCAGGCGGCGTGACCACCGGCTTCTCGACTGGCGGCGTGGGCGTGGGCGGTTGTGGTGTCGTTTGCGGCGGGGTGACAACAGCCGGCGCGGGCGGCGGCTGGGCGTTTGCCATGCCGGTGGTGGCGGAGTCCACCAGGTTGGCGGGAATCATGTCGAGCACCGGCGTGGTGTCCGGCTTTTCCCGCGACCAGAAAAACGCCGGCCCGACAAACAGAATCACCAGCAGCAACAGGTGAAAACCCGTGGTCGCCAGGACACATTTTTTTTGCAGGCGGTTCATTTGGGCGTCGGGTCGGTGCGCAGCGAATAGCGCGTGATACCGTTTTTCTGGCAGCCGTCAATCACCTGCGCCACGAGGTCGTAACGGCTGTCCTTGTCGGCGCGGATATAGACGACGAGATTCGGATTCGCCCGGAAATCGCTGGCGAGCTGTGAAATCATTTGCGGCAGTTGAATCCGTTTCCGGTCGAGCGCGTAATAGCCGGTGTTCGAGATTTCGACGGTGCGGATGTCGGATTTGTTCAGCCTTTTTTCCGGCTGGCCGCCGCGCGGCAGCTTCAGGTTGATGCTCTGCTCCAGCAGCGGCGTGGTGATGACGAAAATGATAAGCAGCACGAACGCGAGGTCCAGCAGCGGCGTGATGTTGATTTCACTCAACGTCACCATGTGACTGCGCTGTGAGAATCTTCTCATGCGGCAAAATTATTCATCGGCCAGAAATTCCGTTTCCATCTTGGAAACCAGTTCCTGCGCGAAATTGTCCAGACCGACAGTGAACACGCGCAGATTATGCACGAGCCAGTTATAGCTGAACATTGAGGGAATCGCCACGAGCAGGCCGGCTACCGTCGTGATAAGCGCGGCGGACACGCCCGGCGCCATCGCGGCCATCGTCGCGCTGCCCTGCTGCGCGATGCCGGCAAAAGTGCTCATCACGCCCCAGACTGTGCCAAGCAATCCGATGAACGGCGCGCCGCTGACGGCAATCGCCAGCAGGATCAAACCGGATTCCAGCTTCAACGATTCCTGCGCGACGACATTTTCCATCATGCGTTTGACGTGCTCCATGTTTTTGAGCGAAATCTGCTGCTTGCTCCGTTCGCCGCCCGGCCCGCGCAACCGCGCGTCGAGCGCCAAACAGCCGGCCTGATAAACCATGTAAAGCGGACAGCCTTCGACCTGCAATTTGCGGTCGAACATTTCCAGCACTTTTTTTTGCGCGTGAAACTCCTGTTCGAAATAATAATTCAGCTTCCGCGCGCGGCGCATTTGCGCGGCCTTGTAGAACATCGTGGACCACGCGATGATGGAAAAAAAGATGAGGCAGACGATGATCGCCTTGGCTTCCGGCGTCGCCTGATCCCAGACATAAACGAGTTCCGACTGTTTGGCAGCGGTTCCCGCGACGGCAAATAGATAGAATCCACCCATAAAATTGCGACGGTGACTTGGACGTGAGGAACCGAAGCGACCAAGCGGCAGGCGGTCGAACCGATTCCTGCCGACCAAATTATTGTTCGGGCTCGCAAAAATGCCAAGTCTTTTTACGCGAAAAACAAACTTTGTCCGCGCAGCGAAATCGCATACAAAGTGGCCCGATGTCACGTCCGCGCCTCATCGCCCTGCTGCTCGCGCTCACCACGCTGGTGGTTTATCTGCCGGTCGTGCATGACGGCTTCGTGAATTTCGACGACCAGGAATACGTCACCGAAAATCATCCCGTGCTGGCCGGCCTGACGTGGGACAGCCTCCGCTGGGCGTTCACGAGTTTCCACGCGGCGAACTGGCATCCGCTCACCTGGCTCTCGCACATGCTGGATTGCGAACTGTTCGGCCCCAATCCCGGCGCGCATCATTTCGTCAACGTGCTGTTCCACTCGGCCAACGCCGCGCTGCTGTTTGCGCTGCTGCTGCGGCTCACGAATGCCCTGTGGCCGGCGGCGTTTGTCGCTGCGCTGTTCGCCTGGCATCCGCTGCACGTCGAATCCGTCGCGTGGGTCGCCGAACGCAAGGACGTGTTGAGCACGTTCTTCGCGCTGCTGGCGCTTTTGAGCTACACCAAATTCGTGAAGGAAAATTGCCGTCGCAGTTTTTGGTTCGCCCTGATTTTCTTCGCGCTCGGCCTGATGGCCAAACCGATGCTCGTCACGCTGCCGTTCGTCATGCTGCTGCTGGATTTCTGGCCGCTCGGAAGAGTTGCAGGTTTCAAGTTGCAAGTTACAGGTTCGGAGACCGCAAACCTTCAACCTTCAACCTTCAACCTTCTCACTTTGGAAAAATGGCCGTTCTTCCTGCTCGCCGCCGGTTCCTGCGTCGTAACTTATTTTGCGCAGCGGCTCGGCGCGGCGGTGATGACGCTGGAACAGCTTCCGTTCGCCCTGCGTTTCCAAAACGCGCTCATCGCCTACGCGCGCTATCTGCTGGACACCGTCTGGCCCGTAAATCTCGCCATCTTGTATCCGCTGCCGAATCATTTGCATTGGATCCGCGCTGCCGCTGCAACATCAACCGCCGTGCTTTTGGTCATTTCGTGGCTCGCCTGGCGCGCGCGAAATAATCGCCCGTATGTCATCATCGGCTGGCTGTGGTTTTTGGGGACGCTGGTGCCGGTCATCGGCCTGGTGAAAGTCGGCAGCATGGCGCTCGCCGACCGTTACACTTATTTTCCGCTGATTGGAATTTTCCTTATCGCCGCCTTTGGCGCGCGCGATCTGGCCGCGCAATTTCCGTTCCTGAAAAAACTTTTGCCAGTGGTGGCGGTTTTGATTCTCGCCGCCAGCGTGGGTTTGACGGAACGGCAACTGACCTTCTGGCACGACAGCGAAACGCTTTTCCGCCGCGACCTGGCCGTGACGGCGGACAACGCCAACGCGCACATCAATCTGGGCGCGGCGTTGGAGATGTCCGGCCGCGAGCCCGAGGCGCTGGCCGAATATCGCGAAGCCGCGCGGCTGGCCAAAGACAACGTCAACGCGCATTTCAACATCGCCAATCTGCTCACCAAAATGGATCGGCCGGCCGAGGCGCTGCCGGAATTTGACCAAGCCATCGCACTTGCCCCGGGCATGGCCAATTTGCGAAATGGCCGGGGCGAAGCGCTTGCGGAATTGGGAAAATTCAGCGAGGCAGAGATCGCCTTCGCCGAGGCCGTGCGGCTTGATGCGGATTACGCGGCACCGCATTTCGAGCTGGGCAAAACGCTGCTCAAGCAGGGCCGCGATGCAGAGGCCATTGACCAGTTCCGCGCCGCACTCCGGCTCGACCCGGATAATTTCAAAATTCTCGCTTATGTCGCCCATGTGCTCGCCGCCGATGAAAATCCGCAGATTCGTGACGGCCGGACCGCGCTCGTGCTCGCCATCAAGGCCAACGATCTTACCGGCGGTGTGCAACCGCTCGTGCTCGACGCGCTCGGCATGGCCTGCGCCGAGACCGGCGATTTCACCAATGCGGTTGTAGTGACGCAAAAAGCCTTTGATCTGGCCAGTGCCGCGAAACTAAAAAAACTCGAACCGATCCAGCAACGACTCGAGCTTTACAAGAATCATCAGCCGTGGCGCGAATCGTTCCTTGCCACCAACAACGCTGCCGGTATCCATCCGTGAAACCTGATCTAATCAACGTCTCATTCCCGCCGCGATTCATCGCGCTGCTGCTCGCGCTCGTCACGCTGGCGATTTACCTGCCAGTGCTGAACGATGTTTTTGTAAATTTCGACGACGACGATTATGTGACCAACAACCGGGTTGTCAAAAACGGCCTGACGCCCGCTGGCATCCACTGGGCCTTCACGACGTTTCACTCGGCGAACTGGCATCCGGTGACGTGGCTCTCACACATGCTGGACTGCCAGCTTTTCGGACTCAACCCGGCGGCGCATCATTTTGTGAATGCGCTGATCCACTCGGTAAATGCGGCGTTGCTCTTTTTGTTGCTGCTACGGCTGACGAAACTGAAGTGGCCCAGTTTGATTGTCGCCGCGTTGTTCGCGTGGCATCCGCTGCACGTCGAATCCGTTGCCTGGATCGCGGAACGCAAGGACGTGTTGAGCACGTTTTTCGCGCTGCTGGCGCTTTTGAGCTACACCAAATTTGTTAAGGAAAATTGCCGCCGCAGTTTTTGGTTGGCACTGATTTTTTTCGCACTTGGCTTGATGGCGAAGCCAATGTTCGTCACGCTGCCGTTCATCATGCTGCTGTTGGATTTCTGGCCGGTTCAACGATTCAGCAAATCAACGATTCAACGATTGCTTGTCGAAAAAATCCCCTTCTTTTTGCTCGCCGCCGGTTCCTGCGTCGTGACTTTTCTGGCCCAGCGCGAAGAGGCGGTGCGCACGCTCAAGCAGGTTTCGCTTTCGTTGCGGCTGGAAAATGCGGTGCTCGCCTGCGCAACCTACTTGTTCCAGATTTTCTGGCCGGCCAACCTAGCCGTGTTTTATCCGATGCCGGATAAAATTGCCCCATTTGCAATCATCATTTCCGCCACGGCTTTGCTTTTGATTTCCTGGCTGGCCTGGCTCGCGCGAAAAACTTGCCCCTGCCTGATCACCGGCTGGCTGTGGTTCCTCGGCGCGCTCGTGCCGGTCATCGGCCTCGTGAAAGTCGGCGACGCCGCTCACGCCGACCGCTACACTTATTTTCCGGCGGTCGGGATTTTCATCGCCGTCGTGTTTGGAATCTGGAGCCGGCTGAAACTGCCTAGCGCGCAGAAAATTTTCATGGCCGCAAGCGGCGCGGCGCTCGTCCTTTGCGTCGCGCTGACGGAACACCAGTTGCAATTCTGGCGCGACAGCGAAACGCTCTTCCGCCGCTCCCTCGCCGTCACTGGCGAAAATCCGCTGGCCATTCTCAACTTTAATGCCGCGGTGGAAACCAATGGTGAAACAATGTTTCGCAATGCCGTCGCCGTGACCAAAAATAATCCCACCGCGCATCTCAATCTCGGCGCGGCGCTGGAATCGAAGGGAAAAACCGGCGAGGCGCTGGTGGAATATCGCGAGGCGTTGCGGCTCGATCCGCAGATGTTTGAGGCAGCCAACGACATCGGCAAGCTGCTGTTTGAACAGGGCCGGCCGGCGGAAGCGCTGGATTACTGCCTCGCGGCGGTCCGCCTGAAGCCCGACCGCGCGACGCTGCACAACAATCTCGGTCTCACGCTGGAGGCGCTCGGCCGGTTTGACGAGGCGCGCGAACAATTCGCCGAGGCCGCGCGGCTGGATGAGACTTATGCCGTCCCGCGTTTCCAGACCGGCCGCACGCTGCTCAAGCAGGGCCGCGACGCCGAGGCGCTGCCGGAACTGTTCGCCGCGCTGCAAATTGAGCCGGACAATCTGCAATTTTTGCTTTTCACCGCGCGCGTGCTTGCCAGCGACGAAAATCCGCAAGGCCGCAGCGGCGAAAAAGCGTTTGCCGTCGCCAGCCGGGCGAACCAGCTTGCTGGTTCATCACAACCGGTGATTCTCGACACGTTTGCAATGGCTTTGGCGGAGGTGAACCATTTTGACGAAGCGCAAAAAATCCAGCAGCAGGCCGTTGAACTGGTGGCGAAAGGCAATGACCGCGAGGATTTGGATTTGATGCAGCAGCGGCTGAAGCTTTACGAAAATCAAAAGCCGTGGCGCGAATCATTCCTCGCCACCAATGCGGCGGCGAAAAATTAAATCTCCGCCAGCGCGCTCAAGGCTCGACGCACGCGTGACTTTTTCAAAGCCGCCGACGCATCAAACCTTTCACCCAGCCACGGCAGCGACTGGATTTTTCCCGGCGGCACAAATTGC
>CAZIFP010000139.1:1412-7577 GCA_964538105.1 uncultured Bifidobacteriaceae bacterium | reverse complement strand
TTGGCGGCGGCGTTGCGCTTGGAGGCTGCAATCGCGTCTTCGCTCTGGTCGAGCAGATGGACGTGCGCCGCCCCTGCCCTCGCCGCATGCAGGCCGAACCCGCCGAGAAAGCTGAAACAGTCGAGCACCTGTCCGCCCCTGGCCAACTGCGAGACGGCCTGATAATTCGCCTGCTGGTCCAGATACATGCCGGTCTTGTGGCCGCCGATGAGGTCGGTCTCGAACTTCAATCCGTTCAAGTTCACGGAAACGGGCCCGGTCAGTTCACCGAAGAGCACGCCGTTCGATTCCTGCAGGCCCTCGAACTTGCGCGAGGAGACGTCGCTGCGTTCCATGATGACGCGCGGCGAAAAGATTTTTTGCAGAGCGGCCACGATCATCGCCTTGCGCTGGTCCATGCCGAGCGCGGAGATTTGCACGACGAGCACGTCCTCGTATTTGTCCACGATGAGGCCGCTCAGGAAATCGCTCTCGGCATTGACGACGCGGAACGAGGTGGCGTCCGGCAGGTGTTTCTTCCGCACGGCGAGCGCGGTGCGGATGCATTCCTCGAAAAACTTCTCGTCCACCTCGACGCGTTCGGGCGCGAGGAGACGGACGTTGATCTTGGAGCGGGAATTGTAAAAGCCGACGCCGAGCAGCCGCTGGCGGTGGTCTTTGACCTGGACGAGCGCGCCGTCCACGACGGGCGCGGTGAGGCGGAGAATTTCGCCGTGGTAGATCCACGGATGGCCGGCGACGATGCGGTCGCCTTCGCCCGGCTTGAGCAAAACAGTTGTGAGGGGTTCCATAGTTTGTAAACAGTTTGGGTTTGGAGCGCCGGGCTTTGCCCAGCATTCCAACCGGCATGAAATCAGAATTTGGCCCGGCCGGAAAGCAAAACCGACCCTAATCATGAGAATAGATTTTACTTGCAAGGTTCGCGGAACAGGCGGATAAGAATATCAAGACTATGAAAACTTCAATTCCAGTCAGCTCGCTGCTGCATCATAAAGGTCCGGCCGTCTGGCACGTCGCGCCGGAAACTACGGTCTTCGACGCCATCAAACTCATGGCGGAAAAAAACATCGGCGCGCTGCTCGTCCTGTCGCACGACCGGCTCGTTGGCATTTTCACCGAGCGGGATTACACGCGCAAAATCGCGCTCATGGGCAAGACCTCACGCGACACACGCGTGCAGCAAGTGTTGTCGGGCAAGGTCACCTGTGTTGCGCCAAGCGATTCCGTCGAGGAATGCATGCGGCTGATGACGGAACACCGCGTCCGGCATCTGCCCGTTGTGGAAGGCGAAAAAGTCCTCGGCGTTGTTTCCATCGGCGATCTGGTGAACTGGATCATCTCGGCGCAAAACTCGGCCATCGAGCAGATGGAACAATACATTGCCGGCGGCGCGGCCGCGTAGCCGGCGGCGGAAATCGCTTCGAACCACAACCCGTTGCGGCAGCGCAACGGCGACCTGAGGTTTGCCTGTCCATATTCATTCAAATTGTTTTCCTTGGTGAACAGATTGGGGTATAGTGTGTCGAAGTTGTGCCAATCATCATGCGTCAATTGAAAAATAAATTATCGGCGGCGATAGTGTTCATCGCCCTTCTGGGCTGTTGCTGTTTTGCCGACCCGGCGGCCACCAACACGCTGCCGCGGGTGTCGCCCGGCCCGAATGACGGGCGCATCGCCTACGTCACCGCCCGGCTGCTGGACAATTATCACTATTCGCAACTGCCGTTCGACGCGGAGATGTCGGCGAAATTTTTTGACGGCTACCTCGAAATACTCGATCCGCGCCGGGAAAATTTCCTGCAGTCCGACATTGATTCGTTCACACACTGGCGCACGAACCTGGACAAGCTGACGATTGGCGGCGTCACGGCCGACCTGACACCGGCGTTTGAGATTTACCAGCGTTTCATCGAACGCCTCCAGCAGCACAACGAGTATGTGGGTGATTTGCTGAAGGAGGACAAATTCAAGTTCACCGGCAGCGACCGGATCATGATTGACCGACGCCACGCGCCTTACCCGAAGGATTTGGACGAGGCGAAGGAACTCTGGCGCCAGCAGTTGCGCCAGCAGTATTTGCAGGAAAAATTGGACGCAGAGTTTGCCACAACCAACGGTGACGGCCCCAAGCAACTGACCAAAACCAACCTCACCGAGATCGCCGACACGCTGGCCCGCCATTACCGCTGGAATTTCCACATGGCCACCAACTGGGACGGCACCGATGTGCTGCAGGCGTATCTCGAGGCGCTCGCGCACGCCTATGATCCGCACTCGGACTACCTGAACAACGAGCACGCGCAGGATTTTTCGATCAACATGAGCCTGTCGCTTTTCGGCATCGGCGCGCAACTGGTCGAGGACGACGGCTTTTGCACCATCAGCAAAATCCTGACGAATGGCCCGGCGAGTAAAAGCGGAAAGCTCAATGAAAAGGACCGCATTGTCGCCGTCGCGCAAGGCAACAAGCCGCCCGTGGACGTGGTGGAAATGGAACTCGGCCGGGTCGTGCAGTTGATCCGCGGCCCGAAAGGAACCCAGGTCCGGCTGATCATCAGTCCGGCCGACGACCGCACGGCGCGACGCGTCGTGACGCTGACCCGCGATGAAGTTAAACTGGACGATTCCGAGCATGAAGCCTCGGCCAAGCTGATTGAAATGCCCGACGGCCATGGCGGCACCAACCGGATTGGCGTCATTGATTTGCCTTCGTTTTATGCCACGATTCCCTTGTCCGGTAATGACCATTCGACACCAAAGTCCACTTCCGAAGACGTCGCCAAGTTGATCAAAAAACTGAAGCAGGAAAAAGTCGCTGGCATCATCTTGGATTTGCGGAGCAACCCCGGCGGCTCGCTGGAAGAAGCCATCAAGTTCACCGGCCTGTTCATCAAGGACGGCCCGGTCGTCCTCGCGCGCGACCCGAATGGTCAGGTCACCGTGGATCCCATCACCGATTCTTCGATGCTTTACGACGGCCCGCTCGCCGTGATGATCAACCGCTTCAGCGCGTCCGCCGCCGAAATCGCCGCCGCCGCGTTGCAGGATTATGGCCGCGCCATCATCATCGGAGACATTTCCACGCACGGCAAAGGCACGGTGCAAAACCTGAACCCGCTCAAGCCGTTTGTCTGGCCTGCCAACAGCTCCGCGACCGGCGATCCCGGCACCGTCAAGATCACCATCCGGAAATTTTATCGTGTCAGCGGCGCGTCCACGCAGTTGAAAGGCGTCGTGCCGGACATCATTCTGCCGGATATTTTGAACTATTCGGACGACATCGGCGAGTCGGCGCTGGAAAACCCGCTGCCGTGGGACACGATTCCCAGCGCGAAATATGACAAATTAGATCTGGTGGAACCTTATGTTGCCAAACTGCGTGAAGAGTCCGACGCACGCATCGCGACCAACCAGGATTTCATCTACCTCCAGCAGGACATCGAGGAGTTCAAGAAATTGCAGGCCGACAAGACCATGTCGCTCAATGAACACGAGCAAATCAAGGAACGGCTGGCCAACCAGGCCCGTCTGAAGGCACGCGACAAAGAGCGCGAGGCGCGCAAAGATTCGGGCGTCACCATTTACGAACTCACCGTTGAAAATGCCGACAAGCCGGGGCTGCCGGAACCACTCGGCAAAACGGCGGTCTTGACGGACCTAAAACCCGGCACCGTCAATCAGGCTAAAATCTCAACGGCGGTTTCAACCAGAGACTCAATGCTTGATGAAACCGAAAACATTCTCGAAGACTACATTTCCACCATGAATTCGAACCGTATTCTGATTGCGAAATGAGAATGGTTTTATGAAATCATCCGCGGCATTTTTCTGCGCGTTGTTCCTGGCCGGTTCGGTGCCGGCGCAGGGAGTTTATAACATGGCAAAACAGCAGGCCAAAAACGCCGTGGCCAGCGAAGAGAGAAATCAGCAGGCCATCGGATCGTCCGGCCAGTCTTCGTCCGCGCCACCGGCACAAAACAATCAGCAACCTGATCCGGCGTTGCAGGCCACGCTGCAAAACATCAGCAATCTGCGGGCGGATTTTGACGACTTGGGTGACGGACGGACCAACACGCTGCCGCTCCAAAATGATTTGACGACGGCGGCCCAGGGCACGAAGCCGTCCCCGGTAGCCGTCACCAAGCTCGCCGAAGATCTGGCGGCGGTTGTGTCCGGGAATAAAAAACTGCAGGCGCAGCAGCAAAAACTGGCGCAGTTTAGCCACGCGATTTTTAACAGCTCGCACCTGTCGGCGGCGCAACAGCAGTCGGTTTTGGACGCCGTGAAAAAGATTTTGTCGGACGGCGGTGTTTCGGACGACGACGTGACCAAGATCATCACTGACCTCAAGGCCGTTGCCACGGCGACCAAATAAATGGGACGGCCCACCAAATGCCCGACGTGTAAAAAATCCGGCGACTGGCTGGCTGGAAAATTCGGGCCGTTTTGCTCACAGCGCTGCAAGCTGGTGGATCTCGGCAAATGGTTTAATGCCGAACACGCCATTTCCGAACCGCTACGTCCGGAGCATTTTGAAAAGTTTGCCGACCTGCCCTCCGGCGGGCATCTGGACAAGCCTGAAACTGATTTTATCCATGACGGCTTTGAATGAAGTTGTCCGTGAATGGTCAAAAGCTCGTGAAACATTCTCTCTGGATTCTGTTTGCGACCGGCGTGCTGAATTTCACCGCGCCCGCACAACCAACCAATGCCATGAATACAAACAAAACTGAACTCGCCGATTTGGGCGGCGGCTGCTTCTGGTGCATGGAAGCCGTGTTCGAACGGCTGCCCGGCGTCATTTCCGTGACCAGCGGCTTCGCGGGCGGCACCACGGAAAATCCGACCTATCAGGAAGTCTGCACCGAGACCACCGGCCACGCCGAGGTGACGGAGATTGAATTTGATCCCGCGAAAATTTCCTACGACAAGCTGCTGGAAGTGTTTTGGCAGGCGCACGATCCGACGACCTTGAACCGGCAGGGTGCGGACGAAGGCACGTCGTATCGCTCCATTATTTTGTATCGCGACAAGAAGCAGCAGTTGCTCGCCGAGAAATCGAAGCTCGAAGCGCAGAAAGACTTTCACCACCCCATC
Organism: uncultured Bifidobacteriaceae bacterium; assembly: GCA_964538105.1. Taxonomy (GTDB): domain Bacteria; phylum Verrucomicrobiota; class Verrucomicrobiia; order Limisphaerales; family UBA11358; genus UBA11358. Next base: position 2,480 of record CAZIFP010000139.1, on the reverse strand, counting down.
GTCACGGAAATCGTGCCGCTGAAGAAATTTTACAAGGCGGAGGATTATCACCAGGAATATTATGACAAGAATCCCAATCAGGGTTATTGCCAGGTCGTCATCGCGCCCAAGCTCGAAAAGCTGGAGAAGAAAAAAGTGATCCAGCCCGAGCCGCAGACGGCGAAGTAAAATGACGCGCAAACGTCAACGGCGTGAACGGTTAAATCTTCAACAGCCGGATTGATATTATCGAGTCCGGCTGGTTTATTGGTTCCGCGACCGCATCATGAACCACTTGCGGCCAAAACATCCATGACCCGCCTTGACCAAGCCCTGATGGAACGCGGCCTGTGCGACAGCCGCGAAAAAGCCAAGCGCGCCATCCTCGCGGGGCAGGTCCGCGTTAACACCCAGACCGCGCGCAAGGCGAGCGATTCCGTCAAGGCTGACGATGAAATCTCACTGGACGCGCCGGAAAAATTCGTCAGCCGCGGCGGCCACAAGCTCGAACACGCCCTGCTCCACTTCCGGCTCGCCGTTACCGGCCTTACCGCACTTGACCTTGGCGCGTCCACCGGCGGCTTTACCGACTGCCTGCTGCAGCACGACGCGGAAAAAGTTTTTGCGGTGGATGTCGGCCAGGGCCAGCTCGCGTGGAAATTGCGCCAGGACCAGCGGGTCGTCGTCATGGAAAAAACCAACGCGCGCCACCTCAAGTTGGACCAGATGCCGCCGACATTTGCGCCTGCAGATCTCGCCGTGATTGACTGTTCGTTCATTTCGCTGCAAAAAATCCTGCCGACGGCGGTTGCATTATTGAAAACAGACGGCAAAATTGTCGCGCTGGTCAAACCGCAGTTCGAGGCGGGCAAAACGGAAGTGGACAAGGGCCGCGGCGTCATCAGCGACCCGGCCATTCACGAACGCGTGCTCAAAGAACTGGAACAGTTTGTCGCCGCGCAAACCGGCTTGAACTGGCGCGGCGTGACGGAGTCGCCGCTGCTCGGCCCGGCGGGCAACAAAGAATTTTTGGTGCTGATTGAAAAAACAAGCTGACAAAATCAGGCGCATCGGCCTCATCGGCAATTC
>CAZIFP010000139.1:0-1312 GCA_964538105.1 uncultured Bifidobacteriaceae bacterium | reverse complement strand
CGCGGCGCGGTCTCGCGGCTCATCGCGCTGGACGTGGGCGTGGACGGCGAACTCATCACACGCTACCGCTGTGACGGGCTCATCGTCAGTTCGCCCACCGGCTCGACGGCGTATTCGCTGGCGGCGGGCGGCGCGGTGGTGGTGCCGACGGCGGACGTTTTTGTGATGACGCCGATCTGCCCGCACGCGCTTTCCAACCGCTCCATGATCCTGCCGCTGTCATCGAAAATTTCCGTGAAGGCCATCACGCCGCTGCCGGCCACCATTTTGAGCGCCGACGGCCAGTTGGTAGCTGAACTCGCCGCAGGTGACGAGGTGATCATCCGCCGCAGCCGCCGCGCCATCCGTTTGATGCACCTGGCGGACAGCTCGTTTTTTGAGGCGTTGCGCCACAAATTGCAATGGCGCGGAGCCTATCTTTGAAATGCAAAAGGAAGAATGAAGAATGAAGAAACAATAAATTTGCGGGTGCCTCGTTCCGACCATTTTTCATTCTTCATTTTTCATTCTTCATTCTAAACATGGTTAGATTAAAAGACATCGCCCAGCTTGCCCACGTCTCCATCATGACGGTTTCCAAAGCGTTGCGCGACGCGCCGGACGTTTCCGCCGCCACAAAGGCGCGCATCAAGGCGCTTGCCGGTCAGATGGGTTATGTGCCGGATTCCAGTGCGCAGGGTTTGCGAACGAAAACCACCAAGCTGTTTGGCCTGGTCGTTCCTTCCATCACCAACCCGGTTTATGCGCGCGTCATCATGGCCATCGAAGAGCGGGCGCACGAGCTGGGCTACGACATCCTCTTTGCGCATTCGTTCAACAAGCCGGAGCGCGAAGAGCAGAACCTCCGCCGGTTCCTGTCGCGGCGCGTGGACGGGCTGTTCATCTCGCCGGTTTACCGTTATGAAGCCGAGGCGCGGATTTACCAGGAAGTTCTTGTGAGCAAAACACCGACCGTGCTGCTTGGTCCGCCCGCCGCTTTTTGCAAATCATTTCCCAGCGTGGAAATCGAGGAACAGATCGCGAGCCAGACCGCCACCCAGCACCTGCTCCGGCTTGGCCACAAACGCATCGCGTATCTCACCGGCCCGCCGACCGCGCCGTGGGCGCATGAACGCTTCGAAGGCTACCGCCGTGCGCTGCGCGAAGCCGGGCTGGAAGTGGACGACAAGCTGGTCTTTCAATCCGGCACCACGATTGAAGACGGCACTCATGCCGCGCTGCAAATGCTCAACGAAGGCTGCAATGCCACCGCCGTCCAGGCCGTCAGCGACCTCGTGGCCATCGGCTGCGCCAACGCCCTGCTCTCCCAGGG
>CAZIFP010000138.1:0-7677 GCA_964538105.1 uncultured Bifidobacteriaceae bacterium | reverse complement strand
TGCTCGACGAGCCGACGAATCATCTCGACCTGCTCTCCCTGCTCTGGCTGCAAAATTATCTGAAGAATTATTCCGGCGCGCTGCTGCTGATTTCGCATGACCGGCAGTTCATGGACGAAGTCATCGGCCAGATTCACGAAATTTCCGAGAAGAAGCTCATCGCTTACACGGGCAATTATTCCGATTACCTCACGCAGCGCGAGGCGCGCTACGAACAGCAGCTCTCCGCCTACAAAAATCAACAGAAGGAAATCTCCGACTTGCAGGCTTTCGCCGACCGGTTCCGCTCCATTCCGTCCAAGGCGTCGCAGGCGCAAAGCAAGCTCAAGCAGATTGAGCGGCTCGAACTCATCGAGAAGCCGCTCGCGCCGCGCAAGCCGTTCCGGTTTCAGATTCCGCCGCCGCCGCGCGGCGGCCAGCGCGCGATTTCGCTGGAAGGCATCCACATGGCCTACGGCGCGACGAAGGTTTATCAGGGTCTCGACCTCACGATTGAGCGCGGCGAACGCACGGTGCTCGTCGGGCCGAACGGCGCGGGCAAATCCACCTTGCTAAAAATTCTCGCGGGCGTGGTGGAATTTCAAAAAGGCAAACGCGACCTCGGCCACAATGCGAAGATCGGTTATTTCAGCCAGCACCGCGCGGACACGCTTGACCCGGAGAAGAACGTGCTCGAGGAAGTCCAGGCCAGCGCGCCGCTCATGCGCGAGGACGAGGCGCGCGGCGTGCTCGGCTCGTTCATGTTCCGCAAGGACGACATCTATAAAAAAACTGCGGTGTTGAGCGGCGGCGAAAAAAGCCGGCTCAATCTGGTGAAATTTCTCGTGGACCCGCCGAACCTGCTGCTGATGGACGAGCCGACAACGCATCTGGACATCCACACCGTCGAGTCGCTCACGCTTGCGCTGGAGCGTTACGAAGGCACGCTGGTGTTCATATCGCACGACGTGCATTTCATCCGGCATCTCGCGACGAAGGTGCTGCACGTCAACGCCGGCACGGTCACGCCCTATGTGGGCGGCTACGAATATTTTCTGGAGAAGACCGGCACCGCCGACGACGCCCGCGCCGCGCTCACGGCGGGGTGATCTGCAAGCCAAACGCCGGACCGTTGCGAAATTTAAATAAGCGGCAGCGGCACGCCGACGAAATGAAAAACGTTGCCGGCTCAAAGCGACAGCAGTTTCGCGGCTTCAACCATGGTTTTGCAATTCGTTATCCGCAGATTGTGATGGTAGTGAAACCGGGCGAGGATGTTGAAACCGATGTCCTTGCTGGAATCAGGAATCACGCGCGCCACCTGTTTCAGGCCGTGCTGGTCGAACAGCTCCATGATTTTGCCAAGCTCTTCCACGCAGTCGGTGTCCATGGAATCCAAGCGGCCCAGATCCACCAGCGCCTTAAATCCGGCGGGCATTTCCGCCAGCAGCGCCACGACATCGCTGCGATTGCGCCGGAGTTCGGCCACCGTCACATGGCCGATGTAACTCACATGCAACAGTCCCTTCGCTTTGTTGGTCGTCACCAAAAACATGGGGCAGACTAGGCAATCGCGGCCTGAAAACCAAGCCTTACTGAAATAATCAGGCAAGTTTATTCCGCCAGCAGATGCTTTTCCGCCTCTTCGTTTGTTAGTTGATGTTTTGCGCGCAGCACGGCCATGCCGACGACCGGTGGATACGCCTGATCCGATTTCATGCGCGGCTCGACGTATTCGATGATGTCAAACAGAAGTTGGTTGGCCTGATCATAAGTCAGAACAGTCAGCCGGGTGATGTAACGCGTCGCGCGGTCAATCAACTTCAAATTGCTCGGCACGACAAAAATCATGGTGTTGCCCATCACGCGGCCGAGCCGGACCATCGTGCAGGTGGAGAGCGCGTTCATCAACAACTTCACGCCGACGCGCTTCACTCCGTCGAGCAGCAAATCCGTCTCCGGCACATTGACCAGGACGGAAACGCAATCCGGTCCGGCTTCCGCAGCAAATTCCCGCGTCAGGTCAAGTCCTTCACCGCATCCAAAAAAGACGAACCCAGTTTTGGCTCCCACCCGGCGCGCAGCTTCGAGCTGCAGCCGGAAAAAACCGCCGGACGAAAGCATCTCGACATTTCCGTAAGTTGACATGACCGCGATTGCGCCGTCACCGCCGCGCAGCGGCCGGGAACCGATGTCGTTCCAACCGATTTTGAAGCGCATCAACTCGGCGGCGCTGATCTTGCGGACGGTTTCCAGCGTGCGCGCAAACTTCTCTTCGCCGACGAGTGCGCGGACTTCGGTTTCGTTCCATTCCACACAACGCGGCGGGCGTTTCAAAATATGCCCCCAGGCGAAGGGCGTTTCCATCTGTGGCAGAAAAAGAAAAGCCCATGACGAAGCAGCCGTGGTGTCGTCGGCCTTGCGAAACGGCGGCGTGCAAAACGTGGGCGACCGCTCCGTGGTGTCGGTCAACACGTCAATACCAAGGTTGTTGGCCAGATAATTGATTTTGTGGCCGGCGCGATAAACCGATTCTTCCAGCGCGACGAGTTTTGCCAGTTGCGCAAGAACCGCCGGAGATTTCAATGTGGCCTGCATTTCCACCAGCCTGGCGAGAAATCCTTTTGGAACCGAAACGGAATCCTTACCCAGCAGGTCGCGCGCAACCATTTCTAAAATTGTCAGCATCACGCAGAGCTGGATGGACGTCGCCTGCATCCGCGTCGAACCGGTGACGGCCATCGGGCCGGTCGTCAGGTTGATTTTTTCGATGCGGGAATCCAGAATGACCTCGCGGCTGCGCTCGACATTTTTGCAGAGAATTTCATCGGGATTGTTGTATACAAAATAAACCTTTGCGCCTGCCTCGACCCCCTGCCACGCCGTGCCGATAACAAACGACGTCTCGCCGCCCTCGGTGATGGCGAACACCACGTCGGCCGCGGACACGCCCAAGTCGGCAATCTGTTTCTTGCCGAACGCGGTGAAATCTTCAAAACCCTCGACAGATTTGATGAGCGCAAAATCGCCGCCGGCCATGACGCTGAACGTGCGGTTTTCAAAATCCGTTCCCTCGCCCATCGGATGGGAGAGGGTGGCCGAAGGCTGGGTGAGGGTATTTTGCTTCCGCCAGAAATCGCGCCAGACGGAATCCAGCAAAATGCTCAAGCGCCCGGTCGAGCCGCAGCCGGTGAAGAAAATCCGCCCGCCGCTTTTCAACGACCGCAAAACTGTTTCCTTGATTTTCACCGCCCGGCCCGACTCAACAAACCCGCGGAATTTGCGGATCACGTCGTCGTCCACGTCCAAGAGCAGTTTCAGCGCGGCGGTGATGTCCTGCTTCGCCACCTCGCTCAAGTTCGCCGTGACCGGGTGCGACGATTCGGTGACCAGCGCGCCGAGCTTGAACTGGCCGCTGATTTTCAGAAATTCTTCGGAACGCGCTTGTGAACTGGCACTCATGGCGGGTGAGTAAATGAAATTGTCAACGCCTTGTCACGCCGATAGCTTGTTCTCCGTCCTATGTTGTCCGCCCAACAACTGACCACGCTGCAGGCAGCGAACTGCGAGGTCGCCTCCGACAACCTCACGCGGCAGCTTTACGCTACGGACGCATCACCGTATCAAATCGTGCCGCAGGCGGTGGCGTTTCCCGGCAACGCGCGCGACGCCAGCGCCATCATCCAGGCGGCGGCACAGGCGGGCATCTCGGTGATTCCGCGCGGCGCTGGCACGGGGCTTTCCGGCGGCGCCGTCGGCGACGGGCTGGTCATTGATTTCGCGCGCTACAACCGGCAGATCTGGGATTTCAACAAAGATCGCCGCACGGTCCGCGTCGGCGCGGGCGTCGTGCTGGATCAATTGAACGAATTCCTGCACCCGTTCAAATTTCGTTTCGGGCCGGACGTGGCGACGAGTTCGCGCGCGACGCTGGGCGGCATGATTGCGAACGATTCGTCGGGCTCGCACACGCCGGTCTATGGCACGACCGGAATGCACGTCAACGAACTGCAAATCGTCCTCGCCGACGGCAAGGTGGCGAAAGTCGGCCCTGGCCTCGACACATTGCAGCGCCAGCGGAACGTGGTTGAAGATCTGATAGCGCTCAATGCCATGCAAATCGCGGAGTGTTTTCCGCCGGGACTTTTGAAACGCTGGCCGGGCTACGCGCTGGCGCGGGCGGCGCAAGACCCGGCAAATCTGCTTTCCATTCTGGCCGGCAGCGAAGGCACGCTCGCGGGCATTCTTTCCGCCGAACTGAAAATTGTCCCGCTGCCGGAGGAACGCGGGGTTGGGCTGCTGTTTTTCGCCTCGGTCAGCGAGGCCATGCAGGCCACCGAAGCCCTGCTCGATCTGAAACCCGCCGCCATCGAGCACATTGATCGGCCGCTGTTCGACCAGACGCGCGGCCAGCCGGAGTTTCAGGCCGTGCGCGATCTGCTCGAGCTGGACCACAAGCCGTGCGAATCCATTCTGATCGTTGAATTTTTTGAGGATGTTCCCGACCGGCTGGCGCAATTGAAAAAGCGCCGGCTTGGTTTGCGCACTTTGATTTTGCAAACCCCGGATGAAGCCGGCCTCGTGTGGGCCATGCGCAAGGCCGGTTTGTCGCTGCTGACCGGCTGCAAGGGCAACATCAAACCCGTGGCATTCGTCGAGGATGCGGCGGTGCGGCCGCGCGATTTGCCGGCTTACGTCACCAGCTTGCAGGCGATGATGACGCGTTGCGGAGTGCGGGCTTCGTATTACGGCCACGCGGCGGCGGGTTTGCTGCACGTGCGACCGATGCTGGATCTGCATCGCGCGGAGGATTTGAAAAAATACCGGCAGATCGCCGACGAAGTGGCCGCGCTCGTGAAGCAGTTCAAGGGCACCCTGTCCGGCGAACATGGCGTGGGCATTGCGCGCACCGAATATCTTCCGGGCCAGCTCGGCGACGAGATTTACCAGCTCATGCGGCAGATCAAGCACTCCTTCGATCCGACCGGTTTGTTCAATCCGGGCAAAATCATTTCCGACGGCCGCTATAAAATTGACCGCAACCTGCGGGCGGGCGCGGGCTATTCGCTGAAATTACCGTTTCAACCGGTGCTCGCGTTCGCGGCTAAGGACAATTCGTTCACCGCCAACCTGGAGCAATGCAACGGCTGCGGCGGCTGCCTCAAACTGACGCCGAGCATGTGTCCCACGTTCATGGCCACTGGTGAGGAAATCATGTCCACGCGCGGACGCGCCAACGCCATTCGCGCGGCGCTGGAGTTGCGCGGCATCGATGGCGACCCGCTGCGCTCGGCGGAACTCGAAGCGGCCCTGAGCAATTGCCTGTCGTGCAAGGCCTGCACCAACGAGTGTCCTTCCAACGTAAACATGGCCCTGCTGAAAGCCGAATTGCAGCATGCGCGCATCCGGCAGAATGGACTGACCCTGCGCGAGCGGCTGTTGAGTTCCGTGGATCAACTCGGACGCATGGGCTGCGCTATGCCGCGCGTCGCCAACGCGATACAAAGTTCCAATTCGCTGCGGTATCTGATGGGCAGCTTTTTCGGTTTCACCCCCGAACGCGCGCTGCCGCCATTCGCGCTCGAGCGGTTTGACAAATGGTTTGCCAAACGCGAAACCCGCGCCGGCCGGTTCCGCGGCCAGGTCATGCTTTGGGACGACACGTTTGTGCGTTATCACGAGCCCGAGATCGGCCGGGCCGCCGTCAAGGTGCTCGAAGCCGCCGGCTTTGAAGTCGTGCTGCCGAAATTGCGCAAATGCTGCGGACGCCCCGCCTTCAGCCAGGGCAACCTCGACGAGGCCGCACGGCTGGGCCGCAACAATCTCGCGCTGTTGAACGAAGGCAAAAGCGATCTGCCGGTCATTTTCCTCGAACCGGCGTGTTACTCGATGTTCGCGCAGGATTATCGCGAGCTGAAGCTGCCGGGCGCGGAGCGCGTGGCCGCCCGATGCTTTTTATTCGAGCAATTCATTGACGACCTGCTGGAGCGGGAACCCAAGGCGCTGATTTTTAACGAAGATACCGCGCGCATGATGATTCATCCGCATTGCCACACCAAAGCACTGGTCAACACGGATTACATGTATCAACTGGCCACCCGGATGCCGCAGCGGGACGTGACGATGCTTGAAGCGGGCTGCTGCGGCATGGCGGGCTCGTTCGGCATGTTGGAATCAAAATACAAACTCTCGGTGAAAGTCGCGGAGCCGATCATTCAAGTGTTCAAGGCCCAGCCATTCGGGACCATCTTCGTGGCATCGGGCACCAGTTGCCGCCAGCAAATCAGGCATCTGGCACTGGTCCGGGTGCAGCACATGGCCGAAGTGATCGCCGATGCCCTGATCTGACCGGCGCTATGGGTAAATATCCTTCAACGCCGGGCGCAGTTTGGAAAATTGATATTCAAAGCCCGCTTCGATAAACCGGATCGGTGCGCAACACTGGCTGGTCAGCGCGAGTGACGGTTCGCTTTTCATCCATCGCGCGCCCAGCCGCACGGCAAATTTCGGCACGGGCGGACTCCACGGCCGGTGCACCACGCGGCGCAACTCGCCCATGAAAAACTTGTTCATCTCCGGGTTGAGGCCGACCGCGTTGTAGGTGCCGGACAATTTTTCCTGCTCGATGCTTTCCACAAACATCCGCGCCAGATCCGCGATGTGAATCCAACTGATGAATTGTTTGCCGTTGCCCGCGCGGCCGCCGAGAAATTTTTTGGTGAGCTTGGCCAACACCGGCAGTGCGCCACCATCGCGGCCCAACACAAAGCCGATCCGCAGCAAAACCTTTCGCGTCTTCGGCGCTTCCGCTGAATAAAAGGCGTCCTCCCAGATTTTGCAGACGCCGGCCAGCGCGTCGGTGCCGACAGGCGAACTTTCATCGCACAACCGGTCGCCGGTGTCGCCGTAAAAACCAACCGCGCCCGCCTGCACCCAGACACGCGGCGGAGCTTTGATGTGCTTGAAGGCCTGCGCGATGGCGCGCACGGAATTGACGCGCGACTCCATGATTTCGCCGATGTTCTCCTGCGTGTGCGGACAGTTGACGTTGCGCCCGGCAAGATTGACGACGGCTTCCGCGCCGTTCAAATGCTGAATCCATTCGCCGACGTGTGAGCCGTCCCATTCCACTTCCAGAAAGCCGGAGTCTGTGCGCGGCGTGCGCGTCAGCACAACGACCTGATAGCCGCGCACCAGCAGCGCCTTGGCCAGTGCCCGGCCGATGAAGCCGCTGCCACCCGCCAGCACAATGCGTTTCATACTCATGTCAATGAATCATCCTTTCCAAAGTCAGTTGCGGCACCTGCGCCGCCGATAGCGGATTGAAGTTAAAGCCGTTCCGCTCCAATTCCTCAAGCCATTTCCGCGCCAAATCCTGAACCACCTTCAAATCCAGTTGGTTATGTTCGCGCGGATACTTGTCTAGATTGGCCAGCACCAGTTTGAACAGCGCGGCGGCGGGGCGCAGCCGGTTCTTTTGCAGATGCACGAACGCGCCGGCAAGCTGGATCAGCCCCTTGTAAAAATTTCCATCCACGCCGTGTCTGTCTTTGAGCCACAAATCCTCCAGCACATCGTGCGCCTCGTAGAAAAGCTGGCGGTTGAAGCAGTCAAAATAGCCGAGATAATGCGCGTCCAGTTCGTGTCCCTGGAAGGATTCGATCATCGCGGCGATGCGGGCGCTCTTGTGGCTCACGG
>CAZIFP010000137.1:0-7791 GCA_964538105.1 uncultured Bifidobacteriaceae bacterium | reverse complement strand
AGCGCGGTTTCATGGCCGCGACCGGCTTACTGGCCGGGGTTGACCTTGCCGAAGGCGAAAATCAGCAGCGCGACGATCACGATGACCACCACAATGCCGATGATGATGAAGTATTTGTTGACCTTGTTGGACTTCTTGGAAAAGGTTTTGTCAAAGCCCGGCGGACGTTCGCCGCTTTTTTCCAATTGGTCCAGGCTCACGCCGCGCGGCATGAGCATCGTGGCGTCCACCGGCTTTTTCATCGGAGCCGGCGTCGAACCCGGCGCGGGAGCCGTGGCCGCCGCACCTTCCACTTCCAGTTTCAACTCCACCTGGCCCAGCCGCATGATTTCGCCGGGCTTGAGGACGCTTTCCTCGATTTTATTTCCGGCGATAAACGTGCCGTTGGTGGAGTTCAGGTCGCGGATGAAAATGTCGCTGCCACGGAGGTGGACTTCACAGTGGTGGCTGGAGACGGACGGGTCGGCGATCTGAAAAGTGTTGTCCTCGACCCGGCCGATGGTGGTGCGGTCGGTGTGCAGTTCGCACGCGCGTCCCGTCATGCCCTGATTCTGGATAACAAGTTTCGCCATAGTTACGGTCAACCGATTATGGTCGGGCTGTGTTTCAAGTCAAACGGAAATCTGGAAAACAAAAAATTATTTTTTCTCGATCAGCGCGCGGAATTCGGCGAACAACGGCGTCGAATCGTGCGGCCCCGGCGAGGCTTCCGGATGATATTGCACGCAGAACACCGGCTTCTTTTTGTGCCGCAAACCTTCAACGGTCTGGTCGTTCAAATTGATGCGATGCACCGCGACGTCGGACGGCAGTGATTTTGCATCCACCGCGAAGCCGTGATTCTGCGAGGTGATTTCAACTTTGCCGGATTCCAAATCCTTCACCGGCTGGTTGCCGCCGCGATGGCCGAATTTCAGTTTGAAAGTTTTGCCGCCGAACGCCTGGCCGAGAATCTGGTGGCCGAGGCAAATGCCGAAAATCGGGATGCTGCTGTCGAGCAGCGTCTTCACTTCGCGCACGATATAATTCAAAGCGGCCGGATCGCCGGGGCCGTTCGAGAGAAAAATCCCGGCGGGCTTGTGCTTAAGCGCGTCGGCAGCGCTGGCGGTCGCGGGTAAAACCTGCGTGGCAAAACCGTGCTGCCGCAGGCGGCGCAGGATGTTGTATTTCATTCCATAATCGAAGGCAACGATGGGAATGTCCGCCGCCGGTAACGGCTTGCGGACGTTGCGCGCGTCGGCGTTTTTCAATCCGCGAACCAGATCGAACGCCGCGCTCTGCTCGTCCTTTTCGTCCCAGCGGAACGCCTTTTTGTGCGTCACTTCCTTGACGTAATCCACGCCGATGAAGACAAATTCCTTCGCCCGTTTCACCGCCTCGGCTTCGGAAATGTTCTCGGTGGAAATAAAGCCGTTCAGCGCACCACGCACCCGCAATTTTTTGGTGAGCGAGCGCGTGTCAATCCCTTGGATGCCGGGAATGCCGTTGTCTTCCAGATATTTTTCCAGTGAAGAATCCGCGCGCCAGTTGCTGACGACCGGCGAAAGTTCTCGGATGACGAAGCCCGCCGCGTGCGGCCGCCACGACTCGACGTCCTGCAAATTCACGCCGTAATTGCCGATGAGTGGATAAGTCATCGTGACGATCTGGCCTTTGTAGGAAGGGTCGGTGAGGATTTCCTGATAGCCGGTCATGGAAGTGTTGAAGCACACCTCGCCACAGGCCGACGCCTGCGCGCCAAAACCTTTGCCGTGAAAAACCGAACCGTCTTCGAGGGCCAGAATTGCTTTCATCAAATGTGCGGAAGGTTAGGCGAGAAAATCCTTTGAGGCAAAAAAAAAGGCGCGGCATTTTACGCCGCGCCAGTTGTTGATTCGGAATGATTATTGTTTGATGAAACCTTCCAGCTTGGCGATGAAGGCGTCCGGCCCGCCGGGCGCATAGCCGACCTGGCGTCCGATTTCCTTGCCGTCGGCGTTCAGCACGACAAACGTCGGGTATCCGTCCACGCCGTATTTTTCACCCAGCGCCTTGTTGGCGGCTTTCAAGGCATCACTCTGCGGCTTTTTGTTCGGGAAATCCACGACCACCAGTTCCAGGTGCGATTTGGCGTAATCGGCAAATTGATCCTTGGATAGCGTATCCTTGTCAAATTTCATGCACCAGCCGCACCAGTCCGAGCCGGTGAAATCGAGCAGCACCATTTTCTTGTCCGCCTTGGCCTGAGCCAGCGCCTTGGGCAAATCCGTGCCCCAGTTCAAGTCCGCCGCCTGCGTCTGCAGCCAGACGCAGCCAATCGCCACCGCTATCAGGAATTTTTTCATAATGTTGTTTCGGTTGGTTTATCGAGGTTCGATGAATTAGACCGCCACCGCTTCCGTTTGTTCAGACCAAATCATTTTGCCGGCCACGATGGTCGCAACGGCTTTACCTTTGAGCTTCCAGCCAAAAAACGGGCTGTTCTTGGATTTGCTGGCGGAATCACCGGCTTGAAAAACCCACTCGGCTTCCGGGTCAAACACCGTCACATCCGCGTCCGCACCGACGCCCAGCGTGCCCTTGTTCAAATTCAGCAGCCGCGCGGGATTGACGGTGAACTTCGCAATCATGTCCGCGAGCGAAATCCGCTTCGTGCGGACAAGCTGCATAAGCGAAAGCGCCAGCTCGGTTTCGAGGCCGGTGATGCCGAACGGCGCGTAGTCGAACTCGACGGCCTTTTCGTAATCACAGTGCGGCGCGTGGTCACTGCACAGGATTTCAATCGTGCCGTCGGCCAGGCCTTCGAGAATCGCCTCGCGGTCGCGCGCGGAGCGGAGCGGCGGATTCATTTTGAAATGCGTGTCGAAGGCCGGCCATTGTGGCAGTTCCCCGTTTTGCGAAGCTGAGAGAATTTTGCCGTCCGCGTTCCAGAATTTTTCGCTGCCGGCCACCGCCGCGTCGGTCAGGGTGAAATGATGCGGGCAAGCTTCGCCGGAAACCGGCACGCTGCGTTTCTTCGCCTCACGCAGCAGCGCCACACTGCCCGCCGCGCTCAAATGCTGGCAGTGGATTTTGGTGCCGGTCAGCTCCGCGAGCAGAATGTTCCGCGCTACGATCATTTCCTCGCCCGCCGCCGGCCAGCCGCGCAAACCAAGCGCGATGCTCCAGTAGCCTTCGTGCATCACGCCGTCGGTCACGAGCGAGTAATCCTGGCAGTGATCCATGACCGGCAGATTGAACATCTTCGCGTATTCGCACGCGCGGCGCATGAGGTCGTGGTTCTGGATGCAATGGCCGTCGTCGGTGATGGCGACCACCCCGGCCTTTTTGAGCGAGCCGATGGGCGCGAGTTCCTCGCCCGCGATGTTTTTCGTGATGGCGCCGGCGGCGAACACGTTCACCAAATCCGCCTGCGCCGCGCGCTCGTGAATCAGCGCGACGGTGCCGGCGTTGTCAATCGCCGGCGACGTGTTCGGCATGCAGACGACGGAGGTGAATCCGCCGCGCGCCGCCGCCGCCGCGCCGCTGGCGATGGTTTCCTTGGCCGTCTGGCCGGGTTCGCGGAAATGAACGTGCAGGTCAATCAGGCCGGGCGAAACAATTTTATCGGAGGCATTGAAGCGTTCGATTTCCTTGGGTGTCTTGGTGGAAAGATTTTTGCCGACGGCGGAAATTTTCCCGTTGAGAATCAAAACATCTGCAACGGCGTCGAAATGATTGGCGGGGTCAATGACGCGCCCGCCGGTGAGGAGCAGCGAATTCACGCCGCGAGTGTAGCGATGGCGGATTGACAAGGCAAGGGCGGGCGGTATGATTCGGGACGGAAGCGGGCGTAGTTCAATGGTAGAACGGCAGCCTTCCAAGCTGCACACGAGGGTTCGATTCCCTTCGCCCGCTCCATTTGCCATCTTGCTGCCAGCACCGGTGATTCCAGCTTCTTCCTGCATCTCCTTGTGTTCGCACCCAAATTTAGGTTAGACTGCCGTTTCGATGGTGACACTTTCAGAAATCAGCAAGGCTTACGGCGGACGGGTTCTGTTCGACGACGTGACCTTGCAGTTGAACCGCGAGGACCGCATCGGGCTGGTCGGCCCGAACGGCGCGGGGAAGTCCACGCTCTTTTCCATCATCCTCGGCGAGGAGGAGGCGGACTCCGGACAGGTCATGAAGGAACGCAACGTCGTGTTCGGCTACCTGCCGCAGGAAAGCGCGCCGGTCGGCGATGAAACGGTGCTCGAACTCGCCACGGCCATCTCGCCGGAATTTGTCAAACTCCGCCGGCTCATCCTGTCTTGGGATTCCGACCATCACGTCGCACCGGATCATGTGGAAGAAATCCACGACGACGCGCACAACCGTTTTCATGAGCTTGGCGGCTATCAGCTTGATGCGAAAGCGAAACAGATTCTTTCCGGTCTCGGCTTTCGCGAAAAAGATTTTGACCGCAAGGCGCGCGAATTGAGCGGCGGATGGGTGATGCGCGCGCACCTCGCGCGGCTGCTCGTGCAACAGCCGGACCTGCTGCTTCTCGACGAACCGACTAACCATCTCGACCTTGAAGCCTTGATCTGGTTTCAGGAATACCTAACAACGTATCCCGGCGCGATTGTGGTCATTTCGCACGACCGCGAATTTCTGAATCAGATTGTCAGCGGCATTGTGGAAATCCGGCAGAGCAAGCTCAACCGTTATCGCGGCAACTACGACGATTTCCTCGTGCAGCGCGCCGCCGCCGAGGAGCGGTTGCTGGCCGCCTACAAAAACCAGCAGCGCGACATCGCGCGGTTGCAGGAGTTCGCCGACCGTTTCGGCGCCAAGGCCAGCAAGGCATCGCAGGCGCAGAGCAAGCTCAAGCAGATTGACCGGATGGAAAAGATCGAGGCGCCGGTGAATGATGAGAGCAAAATCGGTTTCAGTTTTCCGCAGCCGCAGCGCAGCGGGCAAAAGGTTATCACGCTCGAGAACATTCATTTTGCTTACGGCGAAAATGTGGTTTATCGCGGCATGGAATTTAAGGCGGAACGCGACCAGCGCATCGTGCTCGTCGGTCCGAACGGCGCGGGCAAATCCACATTATTAAAGATTCTTGCCGGCGTTTTGGTGCCGCAATCCGGCACACGCACGCTCGGCCACAATGTCAAGGCCGGTTATTATTCGCAGTATCGCGTCGAGATGCTGCAGGAATCGCGCTCGGTGTTCGAGGAGGCGGCGGACACACCGGCGCGCGTGACGGAGCAGTTCATCCGCACGCTGCTCGGCAGTTTTCTTTTTCGCGGCGACGACATTTACAAAAAGATCAGCGTCTTGAGCGGCGGCGAAAAAAGCCGGCTCGCGCTCGTGAAGCTGCTGCTCGACCCGCCGAATCTGCTGCTCATGGACGAGCCGACGACGCACCTCGACATGGCGAGCATTGACGCGCTGGTCGGCGCGCTGAAGCAGTTTCAGGGCACACTCGTATTCATCAGCCACGACGTCTATTTCATCCGCGCGCTTTCCGGCCACGTCGTCCACGTCAACGCCGGGAAGCTCACGCATTATCCCGGCGGCTACCAATATTATCTGGACAAGACCAAGGCTTCCTCCGCGCGCGCGGCGTTGACTTCGATTGGAACGAACGGAGCCGTCGTGTCATCAACGCACCATAAACATTCCGCACCAGTGGTGAAGATTGACCGCAAGGAACAAAAGCGGCTCGAAGCGATTCAGCGCCAGTCGCGTTCCGGTGAGAAAAAAGCGCAGCAGCAGATCGTTCACAAGCTGGAAAAAGAAATCCAGGAACTTGAGGCGAAGCAGGCGGAACTGACGGCGGAACTGGAAAAGCCGGAGACTTACGAAAAACCGGGTCGCGCGCAGGAAATCAACCGCGAACTGGCCCACACCCAGGAACGGCTCGCGCAAGCGACGCCCGAATGGGAGGCCGCCGAGAGCAAGCTGGCAACCATCGTTTAGTTAATCATGATTTGTGTCCTTCCCGGCGGCGATGCGTTTTGATAGAAAACAACCGGCATGGCGCAAACCGAACCAAACGAACGCAAGTGGGTTTTTCTATTGTGCCTGCTCGCCGCCATTCACGTCTTCATTTTTTCCGCAGCTTTTCCATTTTTCAACAACACGGACGAAGGCGAACATTTCGACCTGGTGTTGAAATATTCGCGCGGAAATGTTCCGCGCGGAATGGAGGTCTCCTCGGATGAATGCGTCCGGTATTTTGCGGTCTACAGCGCGTCCTTTTATCTGGGTTCAGCGGCCGACGCCGGGGAGTTTCTGCCGCCACCCTGGGAATGGCCCTCTCAACAGAAGAATACAATCATTCAATCCGCCAGAAAATCCACCCAGGGCATCATCAATCAGGAAAGTTCGCAGCCGCCATTATATTATGCGCTGGCTGGTTCCTGGTGGCGTCTGGGTGGCGCTCTTGGATTGGATGGCGGACAACTGCTGTATTGGCTGCGGTTCCTAAATGTCCCCATCGTCGTCATATTGGTGTGGCTGGGCTGGCTGGCGGCGCGGCTGGTTTTTCCCGCCGATAAATTTCCACGGCTGGGTGTCCCGGCCTTATTGGCGTTTTTTCCACAAAGCGCGTTTTATTCCATTCAAAACGATGTTCTGTCGCCTATCTGTTTCGGCGCGGCCTTCATCTGCCTGATTCGTCTGATGAAGGAGGAAATTCCGACCATCCGGCTGGGCATCGCCACCGGACTGGCGCTCGCCGCCACGTTTCTGGTCAAGCCGAGCAACCTGCCGTTTTTGGGCGTATCGGTCGCCGTGCTGTTTTTCCTGGCATTGAAACTCTGGCATTCGGGGAAATTGCCAGTCGCACTGCCTGCGTTCTCGTGGCTCGCGGCATGTGCCACGTTGCCGGCGGTTCTTTGGATGTTTTGGTGTCAAAAATATTTTGGCAGTCTGACCGGATCCAAACCCAAAGTCCTGGCACTGGGCTGGACACTCAAGCCTTTCGATGAATGGTGGCACCATCCAATCTTCACGCTGGATGGTTTCTGGAGTTTTCTATCACCGCTGCTGGCATGCTTCTGGCAGGGAGAAATGTCGCATCACCACCAGCCGCTGGCCCTGCCGGCGTTTAATTTATTTTATGCGGTCGTCACGCTGATTCTTCTGGCAGCGGCGCTGGCCGGCCTGGTTGCCAGCGGCCAGGCCACCTCGGCGCCGCAACGCCGCGCGCTAGGATTTTCATTTTTTGCCTGCGTCGCCGCCGTCGCGTTCCTTGGCTTTTTGTCCATCATTTATGATTTTCACGACTGTCTTTATCCGTCACGCGAACTTCCGTTTTTCACCTCCGGCCGGCTCCTGCTCGGCGCGCTGATTCCATTTTCGCTGCTGTTCGTCTATGGACTCGACCGCGCTCTTGGCTGGTTCAAGTTTGATATCCAGTCAAAATTCCGCGTGCTGGGCGCGTTGCTCTTTTTCATGCTGATGGCCGAGATCATCACGAACTGGCCGGCTTTCGCCGACGAATACAACTGGTTTCACATGTGAAATTGTAGCAGCGCTCTGTTAGCGCCGTTTTCAGCGGTCACAGACCGCCGCTACAGCCTCACCTTTTGCGTGCGCTGCCGGACGATTTCTGATTTACTCCGCCAACTCAAATGGACGACACGAATTCATTGATTGAACAGCGCAAAGCCAAGCTCGCCGCCCTGCGCGCCAAAGGCATTGACCCGTTCCAAAATAAATTTTCGCCGACGGAAACCTGTGCCGCCGCCCGCGCCAATTACGCTGAAGGCCGCGAAGTGGCTCTGGCCGGGCGCATCACCGCGCATCGCGACATGGGCAAGTCCATGTTCATTGACA
>CAZIFP010000136.1:0-7797 GCA_964538105.1 uncultured Bifidobacteriaceae bacterium | reverse complement strand
TAACCGCTGGGGGCGAGAAAGTAACCGCTGGGGGCGAGAAAGTAACCGCTGGGGGCGAGAAAGTAACCGCTGGGGGTGGAAAAGTAACCGCTGGGGGCGAGAAAGTAGCCGTTGGGGGTGGAAAAGTAACCGCTGGGGGCGGCCAAGTAGCGGCTGGGTTTGCACCCCCAACCGTTGGGTTTGCAACAGTAGCGGCTACTTTCCGCGAAGCAGCGGCCACTTTCGGCTAAGTAACGGCTGCTTTTGAGGGAGCCGGGGCGGCTTGGCGGGCAACCAAGGCTGGTTCCGCGCCGGTGACGGCGGGTGCGGGGGCGGCGGCAGTTTCCGCCCGGGCAGTTGTTGGAGGCAGTGATGTATCAGGTTTGCATGGCGAAGGACTGAACCTATTCGCCGATGATTTTCACGAGGACGCGTTTGCGGCGGTTGCCGTCGAATTCCCCGTAAAAAATCTGTTCCCACGGGCCGAAATCCAGTTTCCCCTTGGTGATAGCGACGACGACCTCGCGGCCCATGACCTGCCGTTTCAGGTGCGCGTCGGCATTGTCCTCGCCGGTGCGGTTGTGCTGGTATTGCGCGGTGGGCGCGTGCGGCGCGAGTTTTTCCAGCCAGACTTCGTAATCGTGCAGCAGCCCGTCCTCGGCGTCGTTGATGAAGACGCTGGCGGTGATGTGCATGGCGTTGACGAGACACAGCCCCTCCTGCACGCCGCTTTTGCGGACGAGTCCGGCGACGGTGTCGGTGATGTTCACAAAGCCGCGCCGGCCCGGCACTTCAAACCAAAGCTGTTCGGTGAGCGATTTCATGCCGGAGATATGCCGGAGCCATGGTCGTTGCGCAAGCCGGACGGAGATACAGCAAAAGGTGGTGAGATTTTTTTCTGGCCTGCGTTGTGTCACGGGTTTAATGTCGGCGCACAGTCACACCAAAAAACCCGTTACGATTATGGATATTGTTTTTAACTGCCCCAATTGCGAACAAGAACTGGCCGTGGACAGCAGCGGTGCCGGCAGCAGCCTCGAATGCCCGACCTGCCACGAAACCATCACCGTCCCGGGGACATCCGCGCCCGCGCCCGTTGCGTCCGATGTGCCGGCATTGAGCCTCGCGGCCAGCCCCATTTCAACCTCCGCCGCCGCCAAGGTGGAAATGCACCTCAAGGTGCCGCAGTTCGACAAGGCCCCCGCCCCGCTCATCGCCAAGCCGCAGGCGCCGCTGGAGGCGGTGGTGCGCGGTGCCGGCAAGAAAATCAAATCGCATACGATCAAGCATGGCGCGTGCTTCGAATCCGGCCATGACAAGTTCGATGAGGTCGTCGCGAAATTTTTGAACGAGGTGGGCGAGCCGAACATCATCGCCATGCACGCGGTTTCCTACAGCTTCCTGGACATCGGCACGCAAAAGCTGCTGAACGATTACGGCCTGATGGTGCTTTATCGCGGGTGATCGGGTTGCTGGTTGATGGTTGAAAGTTGCAGGTTGGCGGTGCGAGCCGACTTCAACGTGGAACTTTCAACTTGCAACCATTTTTCACATCGCTACCGTCAGCGCATGAATCGTCGGTTCATTTTCCTGTTTTTCGTCGTCGCGTTCGTCGCGCTGCTGCCGTTCCGCTCGCCCGCGCCGTTGATTTATTCGCCGGGCGAAGGCTGGTATTATGAACAGGCGGGCGCCACCGGCAAGTGGACACGCACCCGCGCCAAAGACCAGCTGGAAGTGGCGGAGGCGGCCTTCAAGACCCAGGATTATTCCACCGCGCTGCGCGCCGCGCGCCGCGTGCTGAAAGTCTGGCCGCTGTCCGATTACGCGCCGCGCGCACAATATCTTGTCGGCCGCTGTCTCGAAGCGCGGGGCCGGGACGAACAGGCGTTCGACAATTATCAGGAGCTGCTCAAGAAATATCCGCGCACCGAAAATTTCGATGAAGTCCTGTGGCGGCAGTATGAGATCGCGGGCCGCTTTTACGGCGGGGAATTTTTCCGGATTTTCTGGGGTTATCTGCCGCTTTACACCTCGATGGACGAGACCGCAAAGCTGTATGGCAAGATTGTGAGCAACGGACCTTACAGCGCCGTGGCCCCGCACGCGCAGTTGCAAATCGGCGCCTCGCGCGAAAAGGAGAAGAATTACGAGGACGCGGTGAAAGCCTACGAGACCGCCGCCGACCGTTACAACAACCAGCCGTCCATCGCGGCGGACGCGATGTATCGCATAGGTGTCACCTATCAAAAACAGGCGACGAAGGCTGAATACGACCAGGGCAAGGCCGGACAGGCCATCAGCGCCTACACTGATTTCATGACGTTTTATCCGGACGACAAGCGGGTGGCGGACGCACAGAAGGCCATCGCCGCGCTGAAGATCGAGCAGGTGCGCGGCAGCTTCCTGGTTGCGCAGTTTTACGAGAAGAGCAAGACGTTAAGCGCCGCGCAACGGCGCAGCGGCGCGGTGGTTTATTACAACGAAGTGCTGCAGCTCGACCCCAATTCACCCTACGCCGCGCAGGCCCGCCAGCGCATCGAAGCGTTGAAGCCGCTGCTGCAAACCCAGCCCGCCAGTTGAAATGCGCCTGCCCGGAATTTTTTTAACCGGCCTCGCGGCAGCGATGCTTGCCGGGTGCGCCGGTTATCACCTCGGCCCGGTCAACGGCGCAACGGCGGGCGCAAAATCCATCGAGGTCCTGCCGTTCAACAACCAGACGCTCCAGCCGCGCCTCGGCGACGCGGTCACACAATCCCTGCGCGAACGGTTTCAAACAGACGGCACTTACCACCTCGCCACACAAGGCGGCGGCGATGTCGTCGTCAGCGGCGTCATCAAGCGCTACAACCGCGTCGGTTTGAGCTATCTGAGCAGCGACGTCACGACGGCGCAGAGTTATCGCGTCAACATCACCGCCCACGTCGTCGTGCGCGAACGCGCCTCGACCAAGGTGCTGCTCGACAAGGATGTGAGCGGCTACACGCTGGTGACGGTCGGCACGGATCTGGCGTCCGCCGAACGCCAGGCGACACCGCTGCTTGCGGCGGATCTGGCGCAGAACATCGCCGAGTTGATCACCGAAGGCGCTTGGTAAAAAAGATTGAACCGCCCGCCACGAATCCTTATGCTGCCGGGCTGAAGTTTAACCGACAACTAACCATTCAAATAAAATGAAAAAACGTATTCTCACCCTGGCCGCCTTGAGCTTGTTTGCGGCAGCCATCGTCGCCATGCCCGTTTCCGCGCAAGCACAGGATGCCACCTCCACCAACGCCCCGGCGGCTCCGGTCAAGCACAAGAAACATGACCATTCGGTCTTCAACGGCAAATTAAGCGCCATTGACACCAACGCCATGACGTTGACGGTTGGCGAACGCACGTTTGAAATCACGTCGGAAACCAAGATCACCAAGGACGGCAAGCCGGCGACCCTGGCGGACGGCGTGGTGGGCGAAACAGTCGGCGGTGCCTACAAAAAAGACGCCGAAGGGAAATTGACCGCGACGAGCATCCACTTCGGCGAGAAGGCGCACAAAAAGAAATCCGACGAGGATGCGGGCAGCAGCACCAACAGCGTGGCCAAATAAGCGCCGGGACAATTTGACCTGGCACGGCGGGCGGCAACGCCCGCCTTTTTCATTTTTTCGGCCGGCAAAATTCGCCGCAAATGGCCTCAAGGCATCTTAAAAAACAATATTCCCAGATAGACCAGCGCGCTCCCGAACAGGACGGCCAGCAACAAGAAAACGCAGCGATCAATCCGGTGACATTTCCGGTCACGCTCCTGGCAGGGCAATTTTGTTTTCATGGTTGGGTATCGTGTGTCCGATAAAATCGTCGCGAAAAACCCGCCGAGTTGGTGTCAGTAAAGCCCGACAAACCGCCTGCATCCGTCGTCACGGTGCCGATGACGGTCCAAGCCGCCAAATCTTGCGAGGCTTGAATGTCATAGGTGTGACTGGCCGTGCCGTTCAAGACGAAGCTAAAACCCGCACGGCTCAACTGGAAGCCGGAGAGTTGTGGCAAGGTCGGCAGAATCGCCACATTATTATAGGCGGCGGCGCGATAAAACTTCTGCGGGAAAGTTGGATTGAGATCAACGATTGCGACCGAGCCGTCCGGCGAGATGGTGTTTGTGGAGAACGGCGTCCAATGCACGAGATCGGTTGACGTCTGGATGACGTAGTTGCTGCCCGCAGAACCGTTCAAGACAAAACTGAAAACGCCTTTGCCCATCTGGAAACCGGACAGCAGCGGTGCTGGCAAAACGCTTCCGGTCAATGGCACGGCGCGGTAAATCTTCAGGGCGGAAGCCGCATTGGGATCAATGATCTGAACCGAACCGCCCGGTGGAATGGTGTTCGTTGAAAACGTCGTCCAATTCAGGAGATCGGTGGATGACTGGATGACATAGGTTCCGGCCGGCCCGCTCAAGGTGAAAGTGAAAATGCCATTGGCCAGCTTGAAATTGGATTGGGTCGGCGGCGGCGGCGCGCTTGCGACATACGGCGCGGCGCGATAAAATTTCTGCGGGGAGTTTGGATTAAGGTCAACGACCTCAACCGAACCGCCCGGCGGAATGGTGTTGGTGGAAAACGGCGTCCAATGCACCAGATCGGTTGACGTCTGGATGACGTGGCTGCTGCCGGCCGGCCCGCTCACGGTTAAAACCATCTGCCCGCCCGCCGTCCGATGAAGCTGCTCGGTCACGAGGCCGACCGTGACAACAAACGACCGTGCGGTGACGTTGTTGCTGGCAGCACCGTCATTGACCGTGACCGTGATGATGGCCGAGCCGCTGGCTCCTCCGACCGGACTGAAGGTCAGCGAGCCGCTGTTGTTGGTGCTGGTGTGATTGACGGTCGGGTTGGAAACCAAATTGGGATTGCTGGAGGTCGCGGTGACGGTGAGCAACTGATTTCCGCCGGTGGAACCGGAAGCGATGCCGGTCAGATTTATGGTTTGCGCCCCGGCATTGGCATTGATGGTCACATTATTGATCGGGTTCAACGTCGGCGGCTGATTCACCGGAACCGCAGGAACGGTGTAAGACACTTCACTGGAAAACGCACTCACCGCGCCGGCGGCGCTGTAGGTGGTCGAGGCGAAGTAATAGGTAACTCCATTGATCAGGTTGGAAATGGTCACGCTGGTGTTGCTTCCCGCGTTGATCACATTGGTGTAAACGCCGCTGGCACCGCCGTAATAAATGTTGTATCCCGCAACAATCGGATTGGCGATCGAATTCCACCCCAAGATTACATTTGCGGTTGCGAAGGATGAAACCGGACTGGCTGCGAGGATGATTCCCAGGAAAAACGAGCGAATTGACGCGCCCCTGTGCCTTACCCTGCTCTTGCTTCCACGCGCCCCGTCCATGATGAGCGACGTGAATTTCCACTTCGCCTTTGCCATGTCATCGTCCGCGCTTTGCGTTCTATGTTCGTAAATTCTGCTCAAAATTACTGCCACCACCTGCGAGACCTTTTCGATCGGTAGTCACAACCACTGCGCAACGCAAAAACCGTGCCGGACGCATCCGCGCGGATATTTTTTCTGGAAACACAAAGAATTCGCGACGAAATCTTTCGATTTCACCACACGGGAAATTGATTTCTTCCACGGCGGAAAAACTATGTGGAAAGAAGATTTACAGCGGATGGAAAGAAACCTTACAGCGGATGAATCTGCCGGTAATCTTGAAAAATTCCCGGCGAAGTCACGTCTGCCCGGCAAACAACCGTAATCAAATCGTATTCAATTAGAAAAGGGCATGGGCCGCTGCCCGGCGGCCGCTTTCACTAACGCCGCCACCAACTGGTCAGTCCTTTTGGTTTATGTTGAGTCGGGGACTGGGTTTGGTGAACCAGCAGGTGACTGCGCGCAATTGTCAGTTGCAGGATGAATTCATCATAGCTCAGAAACCGGTCGGCCGGATTCTTTGCCATGGCCTTCACGAGGGCGTCGCTGGTGAGCTGGGAAACATCCGGCAGGACTTCAATCGGCGGCGTCAACGGCGTCTGCACCTGCGCCATGATGACCTCCTCAACCGTCGGGGCGTCAAACGGAACCCGTCCGATCAACGCGTGATAAAGCGTCGCGCCCAAACTATACATGTCCGACAGAAAAGTTTCCGCCTCGCGCTTGATTTTCTCCGGCGCGACGTAATACGGCGTGCCCTCGGTGACGGAGGAAGATTCCTGCTCCGCGTCCACATTCCGCGCCAGGCCGAAATCCACCAGCTTCGGCTCCTGGTCGTAATCAAACAAAATGTTCCCCGGCTTGATGTCGCGGTGGATCAAACTGTGCTTGAGCGCCAGGTCGAGTGCACCCGCGATTTTGATGCCGATGTCCAGCACCGCGAGTTCATCCACGCGCTGCTGCTTTTCAATCCGCGTGTCGAGGCTGCCGCGGTCGGCCAGTTCCATGACGAGATAACGCAGCCCTTCCCATTCGTCAAAGGTGTAAATGTGGATGATGTTCGTGTGGTTGAGCCGGGCACAGGCGCGGGCTTCGCGGTAAAAGGCCTCCATCGCCGTCGGATCTTCGAGCAGTTCCTTCTTCATCAGCTTCACCGCCACCAGCCGTTCCAGCACCGTGTCCCAGCCGCGATACACCGTGCCCATGCCGCCGGACGCCACATAACTGCGCAGCTCAAACTGCCGCAACATCATCGGCATCATGATCGGGTGCCCGCACTTGCTGCAGGGCACGGTTCCCAGCGGCGCGAGATCGCCGGGGATGAACACCTTCGTCTCGCACGAACTGCACGTCACCATCTTCAGCGCTTTGTCACTCATGGCTGTAACCAATCTAGCACCACGCCGGAATCCGACAACGCAATTCTCACCGTCCGGAAATCATTTGACAAACGCCCCGGAATGGTGTTTCTTCTCCGCGTTGAATATGAAAACCACGTTTGCTCCAACACTGAAGCACGCGCAGACCAATGGATATATGTCCATTTGGACGCGCGTTGGCTGCCGTCTTGGCATCGTGGGAACGAACTTCTGATTTAAGAGTAAAGGATTTCAAGAAACCCGCGATTGCCAGTCAATCGCGGGTTTTCTGTTTTTTAACCAAACGAAAGGAAAAATATGAACAAGAACAAAAATAAACAATTCGTGCCGACCGAGTTCGGCCCGGAAACGCGCTTCGAGCTGCGGGCCACACCGCCCGCGCCGTTCCGCGCCACCCAAGAGACAGAGTTCGATCTGCTCAAGAACAAGCTGCTCGCCGAGCAGTTGGTGCAAGCCACGCCGGAACTGAACGTTCCGCTGCGGCGCGCGGCCAACGATGCGGCGGCACTCGCGTGGGCGACCGTGTTCCCCCTGCTGGTGTTCCCGGTGCTGTTCGAGGAAAAAATCGAGGCCGCCGTGCTCCGCCTCCGGCGGCAGGCGCGCATCTACGCCAACAGCCAGCTCGTCGCCGCATGAAAACGCGAATGATCAAAGTGACGGGTGATGAGTGAAAAGTGACGAGCGTGTTTTTCGCACGTCACTCGTCACCTGTCACTCATCACTGCTTTGGGGAATCTTCGGAGCGCGGACAGTTCCTCGCCGGGGAGTGTCAAGCATCCGCTTGAGGCGACACTGTCCGCGTTCCTACGCCGTTAGAGAATAGCCCAGCCTTTCAAGGCTGGATGCAGCGGTCATCGGCGGACAAAGTCCCGCAAGGGACGGCAGAAAAGTTCTTTCGTCCCGGACGGGACTTGGGTTTATGATAACGCGTTGAACCCAGCCATAAATGGCTGGGCTATTTTCAACGCGGACAGTTCCTCGCCGGGGAGTTTCAAGCATCCGCTTGAGGCGACACTGT
>CAZIFP010000135.1:0-7801 GCA_964538105.1 uncultured Bifidobacteriaceae bacterium | reverse complement strand
GCGAGCACATCATGCCGTGCGATTCCACGCCGCGGATCTTGCCAACCTTGATGGTGAACGGCTCTTTGTCGCCGGACTTCAACGGCAGCGACGCGCCAGGCAAGATGAGCGGCACCTTGTCGCCGGCCTTGAAATTCTGCGCGCCGCAGACGATCTGGCGTTCGCCGGTGCCGTCGTTGACGCGACAAAGCGAAAGCTTATCGGCGCCCGGATGCTTGTCGCGCGTGACGACCTGCGCCACGACGATGCCGTCGAACGCGCCGGAGATTTTCTGCACGCCCTCGACTTCGAGGCCGAGCATGGTGAGCCGCTCGGTCAATTCCTCGGGTGGCCAGTTGAAATCAACGTATTGTTTGAGCCAGTTGAGCGTTACTTTCATTTCGTGCGGGGAAAATTAACCGCGAAACGTCCGCTTCTCCAGACGAATTTCTGGAAATCAAACCTTCTGGTCGCGTGGCCGGCCGGCCTACTTGCCGCGCGATTTCGATTTCGGCTTGCGCGAATATCTTTCGTGCCGCGCCGCCCGGTAGGCGTCCATCCGGCCGGCCAGGTTTTTGTTCGATGGTTTGGGCTTGCGCACCGATTCGACCGTCTTCGGGCGCGCCTTGGGCACGAATGTGATCGGGCAGCCTTCGTAGCCGAACGCGCGGCGGAGTTCGCCGGCCAGATATTTTTTATACGGGTCGGAAAACAGCTCGTCGCGGTTGACGAAGAGCAAAAACGCGGGCGGCGACTGCCGCACCTGCGTGGCGTAATAAAATTTCAACCGGTGGCCCGCGTCGCTGACCGGCTGGCGCTTTTCGACGGCGTCGTGGATGGTGCGGTTCAGGATGGACGTAGGAACCTTCTGCTGCAACTGCGCGGCGACATAGCGCACCGCTTCAAGCAGCCGGTCCAGATGAAAACCGGATTTCGCCGACGTGAAAATCACCGGCGCGTAGTCGAGGAAAAATAATTTCTTCTGCACCCACTCGCCGAATTCGCCAAGCGTGGTCATGACTTTCGGCGCGGAGCGGTTTTCTTTTTTCTCGCGGGAAATGATTTCCTCTTTACGTTTCTCGCGGATGTCCTTCTCGAACAAATCCCATTTGTTCACGACCAGAATGCACGCGCGGCGGTTTTCCACGATGTGGTCGGCAATTTTTTTGTCCTGTTCCAGAACGCCGGCCTCGGCGTCGAGAACCAAAATCGCAATGTCGCAGCGCGCAATGGATTCTTCCGAGCGCTGGACGCTGAAAAATTCCACGGAATCGTCAATGCTGCGCGTCTTGCGGATGCCGGCGGTGTCCACGAGCACATATTTTTCGCGACCGCCCTCGGTCTCGACCTCGAACGGCACGTCCACCGAATCGCGCGTCGTGCCGGGAATCGGGCTGACGATGACGCGCTCGGATTTGGTGAGCGCATTGATGATGGAGGATTTGCCGACGTTCGGCCGGCCGACAATCGCCAGCCGCAGCGGACCTTTTTTGCGCCGCACCGGCGCGTCCGCTTCGCCACTCGCTTCCAAAATTTCCGCATCGGGAACTTCGGGCTCCGGACTGGCGGCGGGCAAATAAGATGTCGCCGCGTCCATTAAATTTTCGATGCCCTCGCCGTGAATCGCGCTGACCGGAAACATTTTCTCGAAGCCGAGCCGGGCAAATTCGTCCATGTTTTTTTCCGCGAGGCTGGTGTCCACCTTGTTGATCGCGACCAAAATCGGCTTGCCGCTGGCCCGCAATTTTTGCGCAACCTCGCGGTCGAGCGGCACGACGCCCTCCTGCACGTTGACGACGAGGATGATCGAACTCGCGGCTTCGATGGCGATTTCCACCTGCTCCAGCGCGGCTTTGGTGATGATGTCCGTGGATTTCTCGCGGCGCAGCAGGCCGATGCCGCCGGTGTCCACGAGCGTGAATGATTTGCCGTGCCATTCCGCCTCCACGCTCACGCGGTCGCGCGTGACGCCGGGCTGGTCATGCACGATGGCGATGCGCCGCTTGATGATGCGGTTGAACAGCGCGGATTTCCCGACATTCGGACGCCCGACAATGGCGATGAGATTTGACACTGGCATAGTATGCTGAATTATTGGCCATTGCGGAAGCCAAATTGAACTGTCCGCTTGTTTTCGCGTCGAATCTTTCTGACAATCTTCGCCGCCGCATGAACCAGACGCTTATCATCGTGCCGACTTACAATGAACGGGACAATCTCCCGCGCATCGCCGCCAAGCTGTTGTCGCTGCCGGTCGCGGTGGATGTGCTCGTCGTGGATGACAATTCGCCCGACGGAACCGGCAAGATCGCCGATGAACTCGCCACCAAGCATCCGCAAGTCCATGCCTTGCATCGCGCCGGCAAGGAAGGTTTGGGCCGCGCCTACATAGCAGGCTTTGAGTGGGCATTGGAAAACAAATACGAATTCATCTTTGAAATGGACTGCGATTTCTCGCACAACCCGGACGACATCCCGGCATTTCTCGAAGCGGCGAAGGATGCCGACCTCGTGCTCGGCTCGCGCTATGTCGGCGGCATCCGCGTCATCAACTGGCCGCTGGGCCGGCTGATGTTGAGCCGATTTGCCGGCAAATACGTCATGGTCGTCACCGGCATGCCTTTCAGCGACCCGACCGGCGGCTACAAATGTTTCCGCCGCCGCGCGCTCCAGGCCGTCAATCTCGAAAGCATCCATTCCAACGGCTACAGTTTTCAGATCGAGCTGACGCACCGGCTCTGGCGGCAGGGATTCAAAATCGTGGAAGTGCCGATCATTTTCACCGACCGCACGGAAGGCCAGTCCAAAATGGCCGGCGGCATCATCAACGAGGCGTTCTGGCTCGTCTGGCGGCTGTGGCTGCAAAATGGTTTGCGGCGCTCGCCGCGCAAAAAATTGTAACTGTCGCTTGCAAAATTCCGGCAGTTGGGTGATTACTCATCCATGAAACTAAAACTGCTGCTCACCTCGCTGTTCGTTTCCGCCACGTCCCTGTTTGCCGCGCTGCCGAAGACCGGCGATTCCGCGCCGCTGTTCACCGGCACGGATCAAAACGGCCAAGAATTCAAACTCGCCAACCTCATCGGTAAGAAAATTATTCTGCTCTATTTTTACCCGAAAGATTTCACCAGCGGCTGCACCAAGGAAGCCTGCGGCCTGCGCGACCGCATGGGCGAATTGCAGACCAACAACGTAGCCGTGGTCGGCGTGAGCCATGATTCGGTGGACAGCCACAAAAAATTTGCCGCAGAATACAAACTGAACTTCACGCTCGTAGCCGACCCGGACGGCAAGATCATCGCCGCCTACGATGCGAAGATGCCGGTGTTGAGCCTGTCCAAGCGCGTGAGCTTCCTCATCGGCCTCGACGGAAAAATTGTTCACGTCACTGACGCGATGAACCCGCAGACACACTTTGACGAGATGCAGTCCGCCATCGCCGGGCTGAAGAAACCGTAATTCGCTAGACAAAACATTTCCGCCGGTTCAGAGTCGAATTTGTGAAACTTGATAGGCTACATAGGCTGTGGCCCATGATTTGTTAGTCGACTTCACATGAAAAGCAGACTTCACATCACCGACAAAGACCGGCTTTTAGCCTCAGGATTGATGTCTTTACTTGTGCTTTTTTCTTTGCTGACGACTTACGCCTCTCAATACGAGGTTTCTTTTGCACTGAATTATACCATCGTGATTTTCGCGGTGTTCGCCGCAGGCGCATTCGTCTTTTCCATATCGCCGCTACGACACGGTTCACCGATTCAGAAGTTGCTTGCTGTTTTATTCATGTTTCCGTCAGTGGCGTTTTTTATCATTGCCATTTCACATTGGAATTTTGGAATATGAATCGGTCGCCTAATATGGAGATAGGCGGCGCGCTTTCCCCGGCGGTTTGGGTCACGGCAGAATTTTAATTCCCCGCCGCCACAACTCGAAATGATACATCGCCACCACCACGAGCGGATGGGCAATCTTCTCGTCGGCGACCAGCTTCGGGATTTCCGCCACCGGCACGAGCCGCGTCTCCAGGTCTTCGCCGTGGTCAAACTCCACGGCGTGCTGCAGCCGGCAGTTTTCAATCAGCACGGTGAAGGTGACGTTGCTTAAAATCGCTGGGTTGGAATGGACGCGCCCCAGTAGGCGCGCATTTTCGCCCTCGTAGCCGGTCTCCTCGCGCAGTTCGCGCACGGCGGTCGCCACCGGGTCGGTCTCGCCCGCGTCCATCATGCCGCCGGGAATCTCCAGCTCCACGGTGTTCGAGCCGTGGCGGTATTGCTCCACCATCACCAGCCGCTGGTCCGGCGAGACGGCGACGATGTTGACCCAGTTGACGCTGTCGAGGACGAAGAAGTCGTGTTCCTTGCCGGTGCGCGGCGAAATCTTCACGTCGGAGCGCAGCTTGAAGATGCGGAAATCGCCGATGAGCGTGGAGCGGATGGTTTTCCAGGGCCGGATCATTTATGATTGATGATTTACGATTTACGATTGGCGTCAACACAAACCGGCAAATCATCAATCATCAATTTTTCTGCGCCGCCCAGCCCTGTTTCATCAGCGTGAGGAGATGTTTCAAGGCGTCCTCGTAACTGCGGCCCTTTTCGGCGGCGAGCTGGCCGGCGCGCTTGTCCAGTTGCGCGGCCATGTCGGCGGATTTCTCCGCCGGGCAGCCGAGCGCGACGAGGATTTGGGCAAGCTGGGCAATTTCCATTCTTCAAAAGAGTTTAACCACGAAATACACGAACCACACGAAAAGGGGAAAAGCGAGGCGCCTTGTTTTCGTGTATTTCGTGGTTCATAAAAAAAAGCGCGGACGCGTTGCCGCATCCGCGCTTCGGAACTTCGCTCACTTCACCGCGTCGAGCGGCACGATCTTGATGCTGATGATGCCGATGCGCTTGTCGGGCCGGTCCTGCGGATGCGTGGGCGTGGTGGCGATTTTTTCCAGCACGTCGTCACCTTTGATCAGCTTGCCGAACGTGGTGTATTGATGGTCAAGAAAGGCCGGGTCGCCGTGACAGATGAAAAACTGGCTGCCGGCGGAATCCGGATCCTGCGAGCGCGCCATGGAAATCACGCCGCGGACGTGCGGATGGTCGTTGAACTCGGCCTTGATCTGGTAGCCGGGACCGCCCGTGCCCCACATGTCTTCCTTGGCCGGATCCTTGGTGAGCGGGTCGCCGCCCTGGATCATGAAGCCCTTGATAACGCGATGGAAGCAGGTGCCGTCATAAAAGCCCGAATTGGCGAGCTTCTTGAAATTGGCGATGGTGTTCGGCGCGGCGTCAGTCCAGAACTGGATGACCATGGTGCCTTCGGTGGTGTTGATGATGGCGACTTCGTGGCTGCTTTTCGGTTGGGTCATTGATGCGTTGGTTGAGGTGGTGGTTTTGGTGTCGTCGGCCCAGGCGGTCGCTATGCCGGCGACAAGACCCAGGGTGCAAATCAGGTTGAATGCTTTCATGGCCGGAGATTTTTCCAAAGGCGCGGACGAAAGTCACGCGCAGAATTCATTTCCGGTCGTCCATCGAACGCGTGATCAGGCTGGAATCCTTCGGACGCGGCCGGAGCCAGAACACCAGCCCCAGCGCGATGGCCGCGCCGAACAAGGCCGAGCCGACGACCAGCAAACTTTTGTTGCCGGAGTCGGCAGGGGCCGGCGCTGAAGGCGCGACATTGGTCGGCAACGTCGTTTGCACCGGCAAATTGGCCGGCACTGGATTTGCCGGCGGCGTGGCGGACACGTTCGTCTGGCCGGTCGATGAAACAACCGGCGGCGGATTCGTCATCGCCGGCAAATTGGTCGGCACCAATTTGGGCGGCGGGCTGGAATCGGTTTTGGTGCCGATGATGATGAGTGGTGGCGTGACCACGACTGGCGCGGGTGGCGGCGCATTTGTCACTTTCGGCGCGGGCGGAGGTGGTGGCAGCGGCAGCGGCGGAAACTGGGGATAGTTCAGCGGCAGCGGCGGCAGGCCCATGGAGCAGCCGACGTATTGGCCGAGTTGCGACCTCAGCACGATGATAACCGGCTGGCCGGCTTTTTTCTGGTCGCTCCGTTTTTGATCAAAAATCTGGTTGATGCCGTCGTCGAAGGGCGTGCCGCTGAATTTCGCCTCACCGTCGCAAAAAATCAGCACGGTCAGCCGCTCGGAATTTTGCACCACGCGGTTGAGCAGCGGTTGCAACGCCTCGAAGCGCGTGGCTTTCCCGTAATGCTGGTTGCCCAAAAATTTTACGAGGTTCGAGGCGATCATCACCGCGTTGTCGGGATTCCAGGTTTGCAGTGGATAATCCGCCGGCCGCAAATCCTGGCCGAATGTCCACACGGCCATGCTGTCGCCCGCGTGCAACTGCCCGTTCAGGCTCGTCGCCAGCAGGGTGTTCAGCGTCTTTTCCACCGCCTCGCCGCGCGACTTCATGTCGTGCGATGTATCGAAGACAAACAGGAACCGGTTTTGCACCGTCTGCTCCGTTGGCTGGGCGCGCAATCCAGGAAGCAAAATCATTCCGGCCAGAAGTGCGGCAATGACCGCCATGCGGCGCGAACATTTATTTTTGTGCATTTTGTGTCCGTTTGAAATTATTGCCGGCGCTCCCGGTTGAACCGGTTCCGCTCCGCGCGGTTGTGATTCTTCAAATTCTCCTGCAACTCCGTCAGCGCACCGCCGATCATGCGGATGAAATTGTCGCAACTCGCCACCGAGCCGCCGAATCCGCTCACCATGTTGCGCTCCGCGTAATCATCCGTCACCACCAGCACCTCGCCGTATTCCTGAAACCGGTGCGCTGCGCGCTCGATCAAATCGTCCGCCGTCTGTCCGGCGCTCGAAAACAGCACTTCCACCGAATGCCCTGAATCGTTTTTCGGCTTGCCGCGCCGCGCGCCCGAGCCGTCGAAAAAAACCGTGACCGGCGTGCCTTTGGCGTCCTGATACTGCGTGAGCATTTCCACCAGCGCGTCGCGCGCGGCTTCGGAATGCCGCGCCGCGCCGGGAGCCAACTCCGGCCAGTTGTGCAACAAGGAATATCCGTCCACCAGAATCCGCACCAGCGCCATGCGCGAAGAATAGCCGTTTGAGCGCAAAGTAAAATCCTAATCTTAATTATCATCGCAATCACAATCAGAACTTGAAACCTGAAACCTGAAGCCTGAAACTGGTTTCATGGCCGGCGCACCACAACCCGTTTTCTCGAAATCCACCCGCCGCATCGCGGCGCTGGCGGCTTGCGTCTTTGCGCTCGACCAGTTCACCAAATGGCTCGTGCTCCGGTTCACCGTGGAAGGCGATGAAATCGTCATCATTCCCGGATTTTTCAACCTCGCGCACCGCGCCAACACCGGCGCGGCGTGGAGCCTGTTCACCGGCAACAACGCCATCCTCGCCAGCGTCGCGCTCGTCGCGGTCGTGGCGCTGTTCCTGGCGCGGGATCATTTTCATGCGCGCCGGCTGACCGGCCAGCTCGCACTCGGCCTGATTTTCGGCGGCATCATCGGCAACCTCACCGACCGCCTGCTGCCCGGCCGCCACGCCGTCGTGGACTTCCTGCATTTTTACCTGCAACGGCGCGGCAGCTACGAGCCGCTGGATTTTCCCGCGTTCAACGTCGCCGACTCCGCCATCTGCACCGGCGTTGCGCTTATCTTCCTCATCAACTGGAAAAGCGAAAGCGCGCATCAACCGGTGACCAGTGGCAAGTGACGAGTGACATGAAAAAATTATCACCGACTGCCACACGTTTCCTGTCACTTGCCACCTGTCACCTGCCACCTTAAATGTCTTTGCGCACCGAAAATTTCACGGTTGAAAAATCCCTGCCGTCC
>CAZIFP010000134.1:0-7857 GCA_964538105.1 uncultured Bifidobacteriaceae bacterium | reverse complement strand
AGCACGGTTTTTTGCGATTCCAAAACTTCCTGCGCCTCGAGGAAGTCGGAATAGGTGGTGCGCACCTCCAGTTCGACATTGCGCATTTCCTCGTCCACGGCGGTTTTGGATTTTTCGTAAAGCGCCTTGGCCTGGACGACCTTGCCGTGCGTCAGCATCCCGTCGAAAATGTCCCAGCTTACCTCCGCACCGGCGTTCCAGCCGTTGATGTCGTGAGTCAGATCAACCGGCGGCGAGAATTGCGCGTTGAACCAGTTGTAGCCGGCGAAAACCGAGAGGTTCGGCTTGTAGCCGGACGAGGCGTCGGTGATGTTGAGCCTCTGCAACTCCTCGGTCTTTTGCAGGGCGACCAGTTCGGGACGTTTCTCCAGCGCCTGTTCCAGCGCGGCGGAAAGATTGATTTGATACGGCGCGGCGTCAAGCCCGTCGGTGAGGTTCAGCGGAATGTTGTCCGTGATTTCACGCGGCAGATCGTAACCGAGCAGGTTGGACAGGTTGTTTTTGGAAATGCGATAATTATTTTGCGCTTGAATCAACGGCGGCCGCGCGTTGGCCACGGAAACCTTGGCGCGCAGCACGTTGAAATGCGGCACGGTGCCCGCGTCGTAACGGTGCTGCTGGTCGTCCAACTCCTTTTGCAGCAGGTTGACGGAAGCCTCGTTCACCGTGATTTGTTCCGCTGCGAGCAAAATGTCGTAATACGCCAGTCGCACGGCCAGCAACGTGTCTGCGAGCGTCGTCTGATATTGCGCAAGCGCCTGCTCCTTCGTGACCTTGGCTGCGCGCACCGCCGCCATCAGTTTGCCGCCCTGGTAAATGGACTGGACGATTTGCACGCCCGCGTTCCAGTTTTGGTCTGGCGAACTGGGGGCATTGGGGAAATTTTCAATCGCGTTCCGGTCGGTGTCCTTGTATTGGCCGTTCGCCGTCAACTGCGGCAGCGCAATCGCGCGCGTCTGCACCACCACGCCGTATTGCGCCTCGAGATCTTTTTGCGCCTTGAGAATCGTGGGGTTTTGAGCAAGCGCGACGTTCAGGCAATCCGCCAGCGACAGCGGCCGCGTCAGCCACGACGGTGCCGAATTAGTGTCCTCGGCGGCGGCCACGAAGGTGAGACCTAAAAACAGTGCGAACAGCGTCAATTTTTCCATAACAACGGAAGACATCCTACCATTCGGTAAGTTGAAAGTCGAATGAATCGTTTCGCTCGTCAAAAACCGCCAGCCTGCTAGGATGAAAACGAAGTTTGCATGAAAATTTTCTCCAGCTTGAGTCTGTTGGTTTTGGCCGTCGCGTTCATCGCCGGCTGCTCGCGCAATTCGCCGGATGAATTTCAAGGTTATGTCGAAGGTGAATATGTCTATGTCGCCCCGCCGCTGGGTGGCGCGCTCACCAATCTCGCCGTCGCGCGCGGTGATGAAGTGAAATCCGGGCAACTGCTTTTCACGCTGGAACGTGGATCCGAAGCCGCCGCGCTCGACGAAGCGCAAAAAAATCTGGCGCAGGCAAAGGCCAATTTCGTGCTTTCCGATGCCAATTATTCCCGCCGCCAGCAATTACGCGCCGCCAACGGCGTGATTTCCATCGAGGAACTGGACCAGGCCCGCGCGCAGCGCGACGCCGACAAGGCAGCGGTCGCGTCGCAACAGGCCGCGCTCGACAAGGTGAAGTGGTCGTTCGACCAGAAACAGCAGTTCGCGCCGGCGAATGCGTTTGTGCAGGATACGCTTTATCGTCAGGGCGAATGGGTCGCGGCGGGAAACCCGGTAGTGGTTTTGCTGCCGCCGGAAAATCTCAAGGTGCGGTTTTTCGTTCCGCAGGAAATTCTGCCGAAAATCAAAACCGGTGAAACGGTGAATGTCAGCTTTGACGGTGCGCCGAAAAATTATTCCGCGACGATCAATTATATTTCCACGCAAAACGAATTCACTCCGCCGGTGATTTACAACCGCGAGAACCGCGCAAAGCTGGTCTTCATGATCGAGGCGAAATTTGCGCCGACGGACGCGGCGGCCGTTCGGCCCGGGCAGCCGGTGGATGTGAAACTTTCGCAATGAACACGGGCGATCTGGTCATTGACGTGCGCGGCGTCACGAAAAAATTCGGCGCGCGCACCGTCGTCAACCACATCGCCATGCAGGTGCGGCCCGGCGAGATTTACGGTTTCCTTGGCCCGAACGGCAGCGGCAAGACCACTTTTTTACGGATGCTTTGTGGTTTGCTCAAGCCGGATGGCGGCGAGGGAAGCTGCCTTGGTCTGGATTTCCGCACGCAAAGCGCCGAGATCAAAAAGCGCGTCGGCTACATGACGCAGCGGTTCAGCTTCTACGAAGATTTGAGCATCGAGGAGAATCTGGATTTCATCGCGCGCCTTTACGAAATTCCGCAGCGCAAAGCCGCCGTGGAAAAAAGCCTCGAACGCCTCGGCATGGTGGAACGGCGCAAGCAGCTTGCCGGCACGCTTTCCGGCGGCTGGAAACAGCGGCTGGCGTTGTCGGCCTGCTTGATTCACGAACCGCAACTGCTCCTACTCGACGAGCCGACGGCCGGCGTTGATCCCAAGGCACGCCGCGAATTCTGGGACGAAATTCACCAGCTCGCCGCGGACGGTTTGACGGTGCTCATCACGACGCATTACATGGACGAAGCGGAACGCTGCCATCGCCTCGCCTACATTGCCTACGGAAATTTGCTGGCCAGCGGCGCGGTGGACGAGGTCGTGAAAACCGCCGCGCTTACGACCTGGGAAGTTTCAGGAAAAAATCTCGCCGCGCTCGCGGAAAAAATCCGTGGACTGCCCGGCGTGGAACAGGTCGTCGCGTTCGGCACGGCGCTGCACGTCAGCGGACGCGACGCGGAAAAATTGCGCGCGAGCGTGAGTCCGTGGATGACCGGCGAATACCGCTGGACGCAGATTCAATCCGGGCTGGAAGACGTGTTCATCAGTCTGATGGATACGGCGGAGGACAATTTCTCGTGAAACTGCACGAATTCAACTGGCGGCGGTTTTGCGCGGTGGTGCGCAAGGAATTCATCCAGATGCGCCGCGACCGGATGACGTTCGGCATGATGATCGGCGTGCCGATGATCCAGCTTATCCTTTTCGGCTACGCCATCAATTCCGACCCGAAGCATCTGCCGACGGCGGTTTATTCGGCGGACAACAGCGTGTTCGCGCGGAGCATCGTCTGGGGCATGCGCAACAGCAGCTATTTCGACATTACACGCGAGCCGAGAAACGAGGCGGAAATCAACCGGCTGCTGGCGGAGAACACCGTGCAATTCGCCGTGAGCATTCCGGTGGATTTTTCCCGCAAGCTGCTGCGCGGTGAAAAACCGGATCTGCTGCTCGAAGCCGACGCCACCGACCCGACGGCGGTGGGTTACGCGATTGCGGCGATGAATTCGCTGACGCCGACGGTGTTAAACCGGGATTTGACGGGGCCGCTGGCAAAACTTCAGCCCAGCGCCACGCCGTTCAATCTGGTTGTCCAGCAACGTTACAACCCGGAAAACATCACGCAATATAACATCGTGCCCGGCTTGATGGGCGTGATGCTGACGA
The DNA here is from genome assembly GCA_964538105.1 of uncultured Bifidobacteriaceae bacterium. Taxonomy (GTDB): domain Bacteria; phylum Verrucomicrobiota; class Verrucomicrobiia; order Limisphaerales; family UBA11358; genus UBA11358. The sequence goes on along the minus strand of CAZIFP010000134.1, from coordinate 4,292 downwards.
TGACGATGGTGATGATCACCGCGCTGGCCATCACGCGCGAGCGCGAGCGCGGCACGATGGAAAATCTGCTCTCCACGCCGGTGCGGCCCGGCGAGGTGCTCATCGGCAAAATCGTGCCCTACATCGCGGTCGGCTACATCCAGGTGGCGCTGATTTTGGTCGCCGCCAAATTTTTGTTCGATGTGCCGATGGTGGGCAGCCTGCTGCTGTTGATTGTGATGACCTTTTTGTTCATCGTCGCGAACCTCGCGGTCGGCATCACGTTCTCGACCGTCGCCAAGAACCAGCTTCAGGCGGTGCAGATGGCGTTTTTCTTTTTCCTGCCGTCGCTACTGCTGTCGGGCTACATGTTTCCGTTTCGCGGCATGCCCGTCTGGGCGCAAAACGTCGGCGAATGCCTGCCGCTCACGCATTTTCTGCGCGTCGTGCGCGGAATTCTGCTGAAGGGAAACGGCCTGGCCGAAATCGCGCCGGATTTGTGGCCCATCGCGCTGTTTCTGGTCGTGATGCTGGTCATCGGCATCAAGCGCTACCGGCAGACGCTGGATTAATCAATTTCCCAAGGAAACATGGTGGTTTTCGCACTAAACTTGCAAATCCGGCTGATTTCGGTTCTCATGTTTCCAAGATGTGGCAAGCCTTTGGGCGTTTGATTTTATTCGGAAGTCTGCTGGCCGGGTCGGTCTGCGCCGCCTCGGAATCCGCCGAGGTGAACCTTGATTATGTGGCGAAGCGGGCGCTGGAACGCGCCCAAAAGCCGTTTCACTCGCCGCGCGCGGATCTGCCCAAGGTCTTGCGCCAGGACAATCTCGACTACGACAAATACCGCGAAATCCGTTTCCACCGCGACCGCGCGCTGTGGTCGGCGGATGACCTGCCGTTCCGCGTCGAGTTTTTTCATCCGGGCTATCTTTACCAGGAACCGGTTCACGTTTATGAATTCACGCTGACGCACGTCCAGCCAATCCGCTTCGTGCAGGATTTTTTTGATTACGGCGACCTGAAGATTCAAAATCAGATTCCGGTCAACACCGGCTATGCGGGCTTTCGGGTTTTGTATCCGCTGAACCAGACGAATCAACTGGACGAACTCGGCGCGTTTCTGGGCGCGAGCTATTTCCGGCTGCTGGGCAAGGATCAGCGTTACGGCATGTCCGCGCGCGGGCTGGCGCTGGACAGCGGCGAATCGGACCGTCCGGAGGAATTTCCCATCTTCACCGACTGGTGGCTGGGCAAGCCGCAAAAGGAGGACAACGAGCTGCGGCTTTTTGCGATTCTCGACAGCGTAAGCTGTGTTGGCGCGTATGAATTTCTCATCCGGCCCGGCGACACCACCGTTTGCGATGTGGAAGCCGTTTTGTATCTGCGTGAGACCAACAAGGTGCTCAAAGTGAATCCAAAACAGCAGCCGAACAAAACCATCGGCCTTGCGCCGCTGACGAGCATGTTCTGGTTTGGCAAAACCACCGAGCACAAGCCGGACGATTACCGGTCGGAAGTCCACGACAGCGACGGATTGCTGGCCAAGATGGAAAACGACGAAGTCCTGTGGCGTCCGCTCGATAATCCGTCGGTCATCCGCCACCAGATTTTTTCCGCGCCGAACATCCGCGGCTTCGGCCTGATGCAGCGGGAACGCTCGTTTGCGGCGTATCAGGACAGCTTCAACCCCTATCAACTCGTGCCAAGTGTCTGGGTGGAGCCGCACGGCAACTGGGGCAACGGCGATTTGCACCTGTTGGAGTTGAGCGCTGAATTCGAGGGCTTAGACAACATCGTTGCATTCTGGGATCCGAAAATCAAACCTGCGCCGTTGCAACCGTATCGGTTTGGCTACACGCTCTACTGGACGCGGGAAAACGGGGAAAACGTCATGAAGCTTTCGGAAGAACGGGTTGTCTCCACGCGCATCGGTCTGGATTTGAACTGCAAGGACTGCCGGCAGATCGTGATTGATTTTGACGGGCCAAAGCTGGATGCCGTGCCGGAAAACAATCCGCCGGTGGCGATCGCCAATTGCAGCACCAACGCCGCGATTTTGGACAACCAGGTCATCCGCAACGAAGATTTGGGGACGTGGCGCGTGATTTTGAAAATGCAGCCCAAGCCCGGCAACGTGGACCCGGTGGATCTGCGCTGCACGCTGCAACAGGGCACGAATATTTTGAGCGAGACCTGGACCTATCAATGGAGTCCGCCGTGAATCCCGCGATTTTGCCCGACGAATCCGGCCAACTGGCCGGCCGGCCGCTGGAAGAATGGAACGCCGCCTACGCGAAGGTGGAAAGCTATTTTCACGCGCTCCGCATCCGCAACAAACCGCTCCTCGGCCAGCTCGTCCTGCGCGTGCTCGAACGCGCCCAGCGCCGCGCGCCCGCCGAACCCGCCCGCTCCGCCACGCTGCTCGCCGCCGAGGAAATGGACCGGATCGTGACCGAATGGTTTTCGGAGGTGCTCCAGGTCTCGCCGACGAACACCGATCAAACCCTGTCCACACGCGGCCGGCTCGCGCTGCTGCTCGCCGACATGCCGGGAAAATGGCAGGATCAATTTCTGCGGCCCGGACCGTGGCCGGAGGAATTCACCAGCGCCATGCGCGAAACTTTTTTCCGCGCCGGCCCGGACTTCCAGCTTTCCAAAATGACGCCGCGCCCGCTCGACCTCGGCCCGATCACCACGCTGACCAACCTCGGACGGCTGCCTTATTTCCGGATGGCGCTGGCGTGGACCTTGTTCGCGCTGCTGTTGGTCGCTATTTTCTGGCTCACCCATGCCGGGATCGAGCAAGCCAGGGCCAGGCTGTTGCACGTCATTGACTGGTTCCAGTAAAATGGCTGACGCACCGAACATTTCCGCGGCGGCGGCCCCCCGGCTTCAACGAGGCTGGCGCGTCTTCATCTTTTATTCCTGCGCTTTGCTGCTCACGGGCCTCGTCTCGATGCTCTTCGCCGATCTGCTCTGGCGCACCGGCTGGTCCGCGTCGCGCACCGTCCTGCTGGCGCTTTTTGTAATTTTATTCCTGTTCGCCGCCATCGGCTGCGTGCACGGCGTGTATGGATTTTTTCTGCGGACCTTTGGCGACAAACGCCGCATCACGAACCTGGCAAATTTTCGCGACCGGAACATTGACGGCATCAGCACCGCCATCGTGTTCCCGATTTACAACGAAAATGTCGTCCGCGTTTACGAAGGCCTGCGCGCAACCTACGAATCGCTCGCCAAAGCCGGCCAGCTCGACCACTTCGATTTTTTCATCCTGAGCGACTCGACGAATCCGGACAAATGGATTGAGGAGGAGCGCCGCTGGTATGATTTGATCCGTGAACTCGACGCGCTCGGAAAAATTTATTACCGCCGCCGCCTGGTCAACGAAGCCCGCAAAAGCGGCAACGTCCGCGATTTCCTGAACACCTGGGGCCGCCGCTACCGCTACTTCATCTGCTGCGACGCCGACAGCGTCATGCGCGGCGAAACGCTGGTGTCCCTGGTGAAATTGATGGAGTCCCATCCGGCCGCCGGCATGATCCAGACCGTGCCCGCGCTCGTGAACGCGGAATCGCTGTTCGGCCGCATCCAGCAGTTTGCCAACCGCCTTTACGCGCCGATCTTCATCGCCGGGCTGAATTACTGGGCGCTCGACCTCGGAAATTACTGGGGCCACAACGCCATCATCCGCACCGAGCCGTTCATGCAATGCTGCGACCTGCCGCAACTGCCGGGCCACAAGCCGTTCGGCGGCCAGATTTTGAGCCACGACTTTGTCGAGGCCGCGCTGCTGCTGCGCGAAAACTGGGAGGTCTGGTTCGCCTACGACCTCGAGGGCAGCTACGAGGAGGCGCCGCAGGCGCTCATCGAAAACGCGCAGCGCGAACGCCGCTGGTGCCAGGGGAATATGCAGCACACGCTGGTGGTGTTCGCGAAAGGCCTGCGCGGCGTCAGCCGGATGCACCTGATTTTGGGCATCTGCGGCTACCTCTCCGGCCCGCTCTGGCTGATGTTCCTGCTCTGCTTCAACTGGCTGTTCTGGTATCAAAAATTCACCGGCCTTTCAACCATCACCATGCCGTCACTGCTGGGCAACTGGAACGGCAGCGGCACGGCGGAGGCGTTGCTGATCTTCCTGACCTGCATGGTCGTCATCATGCTGCCAAAATTTCTTGCGCTGGTTGACCTCGCGTGCGACTGGTCGCGGCGCAAAGCGTTCGGCGGACTTGCGCGGACCGCCGCCGGCGTGGTGGGCGAAACCATTTTTTCCACGCTGCACGCGCCGCTGCTCATGCTCTGGCATACGC
>CAZIFP010000133.1:0-7878 GCA_964538105.1 uncultured Bifidobacteriaceae bacterium | reverse complement strand
ACGCCTGCACCGTCGGCGACGAAACGCTCGTCGGCATGGGCGCGGTGATTTTGGATGGCGCGGTCGTCGGCAAACAGTCCATCATCGGCGCGAAGGCGCTGGTGACGCAGGGGACGAAAATCCCGCCCGGCTCGCTCGTGCTCGGCGCGCCGGCGAAAGTTGTCCGCAAACTTTCCAAGGAAGAACGCGGCGGGCTGAAATGGTGGGCGGAGAAATATGTGGACAACGGCGCGTATTGCCTGAAGCAAGGAATCAATGTTCACGGCGGAAACTGAGTTTGATGAGCAGCCAGTTGCTCGTCAGGCCGGATGCATTATATTCTGGCGGAAGGAAGTGCATTATTTTCATATAATTTTGCAAAAGAACACAGTGTCGCCTGCGGCGCTTTTATAGGAAAATTAGGGCATACAAACAAAGTTATGAGCCAATATTTACCGCTGGGCAAATTTTCCTTCGGCCTGGGCGACCGGTTTGCGCACCAGGGCAAGGCGCAACTGCGCGCCTGCGTCCACGCCACCGAACTGGGTGCGGTTTTTGTGCCGGTCTGGAATAAATCCAACCGCGAGCACACCTTCGTCGGCAGCGACCCGGCCAGCACACGCGCCGAGGCCGACGCGGCGGTGAAGGCACTTGGTTGGAACAAGCCGTATCATGTTGATGCAGACCACATCCGGCTCGAAACGGTGGACCGCTTCATTCCGCATTCGGATTTTTACACGATTGACGTGGCCGACAGCATCGGCCAGCCCGCGAGCGCGGCGGACGTGAAGGCGTTCGTGAACCGTCATCCCGAACTCACCGGCACGGTTTCCATCCCGCACATTGATCATCCGTTTGCGATTTCGCGCGCGGAAGTCGAGCGCGTGGCCAACCAGTTTCTGCTTGCGACTCAGGACGCCGGAAACATCTACCGGCACATCGTCAAAGCCATGGGTGCGGCGAATTTCATCACGGAAGTTTCGATGGACGAAACCGACAGCCCGCAGACGCCGCCGGAACTTTTGATCATTCTCGCCGCAATTGCCGACCAGAAAATTCCGATCCAGACCATCGCGCCGAAGTTCACGGGCCGGTTCAACAAGGGCGTGGATTACGTCGGCGACGTGAAACAGTTTGAAAAGGAATTCAATGATGACCTCGCGGTCATCGCCTTTGCCATCGAGCAATACGGCCTGCCGCCGTCGCTCAAGTTGAGCGTGCATTCCGGCAGCGACAAGTTTTCCATTTACGAACCGATGCGCCGCGCGCTGAAAAAATTTGACGCGGGCGTCCACATCAAGACCGCCGGCACGACCTGGCTCGAAGAGCTTATCGGCCTCGCGGAAGCGGGGGGCGACGGTTTGGAAATCGCGAAGGAGATTTACGCCTACGCCATCGGGCATGTGGACGAATTCTGCGCGCCCTACGCCAGCGTGATTGACATTGATAAGAAGAAGCTGCCGAGCGCGGCGGCGGTGGCCGGCTGGAGTTCAAATCAATTTGTCTCCGCGCTGCGCCATGACCAGAATAATCCGGCCTACAATCCGAGCTTCCGGCAGTTGCTGCACGTGAGCTTCAAGGTGGCGGCGAAAATGGGCGACCGCTATTTGAACGCGCTGAAGAAACATGAGGCATTCGTCGCCAGGAACGTGACGGAAAATCTTTTCGAGCGGCACATGAAGCCGCTGCTGCTGGGCCAGACGAAAGCGGTGCATCCGGTGCGTTCGCCGCAGCTCGTGGCGGTTCCGGCGTGAAGTTGGCCGCGCGAATTATTTCAACGGCAGTTTTTCGTTGAGCCAGGCGACTGTTTTTGCCGGAAAGTCCGGGTCAAATTTTTCCCAGTCGGCGAGCCGATGCTGCGCGTTGGTGATGATGATCAAATCGCAGGGAACGCCGGCCGCCTTCAATCTTGCCTGAAAATTGCGCGTCAAATCGTAAGCCACCGTTTTGTCCGCGCTGCCCTGAACAAGCAGGAACGGCGGCAGCTCCGGTTGGACATGGTTGATCGGGGAAATTTCCGCCAGCAGCTTCGATGTTTCGTCATCCAAAACCTCCCGGCCCAGCAGATTGGTCATCGAAGACCATTTTTCCAGGCCGCCGCGCCGCTGCGCATCCGCGACCAAATCGGTTGGTGGCGCAAAGCCGACGACCGCCTGCACCTGCGCATCTGTATTTGCCGACATCGCGGCGAGCAGTGCAAGCTGGCCGCCGGCAGAATAGCCCAGCAGCGCGATTCGATCTGGATCGCCCTTGAATTCGGCGGCGTGCTGTTTCACCCAGCGGACCGCCGTTTGCACGTCCTCGAAACACGCCGGCCAGCGGTTCGTCGGCGCGAGCCGGTAGTTGATCGTGAACCAGGTGAAATTGGTCGCGACCGGCGCGAACACCGGCACGATGTCCGTCTCCCTGTCGCCGGTGGTCCAGCCGCCGCCGTGAACTATGATGGCGACGGGAAATTTTCCTTCGCCGTCGGGCACATGTGCGTCGAGGAATAATTTCTCGCCGCCGGCCTCGCCGTATTCGATGTCAAAACGGTTCGCGCTGAACGCCGGGTTCAAGACTGGATTCCAGCCGTCGGTGCCGCCGAGAACTTTTTCCACCGGGATTTTTTCCGCTTCGATCCTGGTCAATTGCTTGATCCAGCCGGGCCGGTTTGTTTGACATGCGCCTGCGCCGCTGCTGTTGAATTCCGCGTAGCGCGCAGTCGTGTGCGTCTCCGGCTTTTTCCAGTCGTTCCAGCCTTCCGGACGGACGACCTCGGACATTTCGGTGCTAAGGAAAATCGTGCTGGCATAAATCCGCCACGGCCGGCCGAGAAAGGTTCTTACGTCAGGCTTTGCGCCGGTGATTTTGCAATTGGAAAAGACAAAGCCGAGCGGCTGGTCCACTGGCGTGGAGGCGGCGGTGATGTAACCGTTGCCGAGGCAATTGACGTGGCATTTTTCAAACCATGCGGTCGCCGCGCCGAAGATAAAATCCACCGCGCCGGCAATTTCGCAATTTTCAAAATACTGCCGTCCGCGATTCAATAGGATCGTGTCCTGCCAGCCGAGAAACCGGCAGTGGCGGAACGTGGCGCGGTCGCCGTCCACGCGGATGGCCAGCGCCTGGCCGACCGCGCCTGCGGAATTTTCAAACGTGAGATTTTCCGCCGTGAAATCGTCCGCATCAATCATCGCCGAAGGCGTGCGAAAAGTTCCGATCGGCTTGCCGTCAAAATTGGTCAGGCCGGCAAACAAATTGAACGTCAGCACGGTGTTCGTCGCGTTTTCGCCGACGAGGTGAAAAAATCGCTTCTCGCGCTGAATGGAAACCAGTTCTTTGTAAACGCCCGGCTTGATGTGGATGATGACCGGATTGGTGCTGCTGCCGGACGGCACGGACATGACGGCCTCCTGCACGGATTTGAACGGCGCGCTGCCGTCGGCGGCGACGAAGAGATTGGTCTGCGCCTTCAGAGCCAGGCTGGGAAAAATCCCGGCGGCCATCGCAAGGAAAAACAGACGTTTCATTGGGCAAAATTCTGGAAGGAAAATCACTTCCCGCCGAGTTTGTTTTTCGAGGCCGTGCCGTAGGTCAGGCCGAGCACCGGGGTTTTCTCGCGGAATTTTTTGGCCGACATGCCGGTGACGCGCTTGAAGGCGATGCAGAAACTGTTGGCGCTCTGGTAGCCGCACATGCCGGCGACGGTCTCGATTTTGTGGCTGGAACTGATCAGCAGATGTTTGGCCCGGTCAATCCGCACGCGCTGCAGTTCCTGTCCGGGCGTGCGGCCGAGATGCTCCAGAAACGCCATGTGCAGGCCGCGCCGGGACATCGCGGCGACGCTGACGAGATCCTTTACGCAGATGGGTTCGTGGCTGTGCTCCCAGATGTGGCGCAGGCTGCGGGCCACGCCCTTGTGGGCAATGGTCAGGATGTCGCTGCTCTTGCGCGCGACCACACCCACGGCGGGAATGCGAACAGGTTCAGCGGGCGCGGGCTTGCCGTTCATCAAATCGTCCAGCAGTTCCGCGCCGCGGTAGCCCAGGGTTTCCAGGTTCGTGTCCACGCTGGAGATGGGCGTGCGCATGGCGTCCGGCGCCAGCAGGTAATTTTCCGCGCCGATGATGGCGACCTGTTCGGGAATGGCGATGCCGACGCTCTCGCACGATTCGACCACGTCGAGCGCCTGCTGGTCGTTCGCGGCGAAAACCGCGAGCGGCTTGGGCGCTTTTTTCATTTCCGCCGCGAGCCACTTGCGCTTTTGTTTCCACTCGTTGCGGTCGGTCGTGAACATTGCCGACTTATGCCAGCGCAGCCAGTTGGCGGTTTTCCCGGCGCGCTTCAGGGCGTTGACAAATCCTTCGCCGCGTTCCTCGTAGGACCAGTTGCCGCTGTCGCTGTAGAACAGGAAATTCGTGAAGCCCCGGGTCAGAAAATGGTCGGCCACCAGTTGCGCGGCGTGCGCGTGATCTTCCAGCACGCGGGGAAAATTCAACTGCGGGCGGCGCAGGCTGAAATCCACCGTCGGCTTGTTGATGCCCTTGACGAATTCCGCGAGGTCGTCGCCCGCACCGAGCCAGGCCAGCACGCCGTCTCCTTCCCAGCCCCAGGGGATGACCTTTTCGCGGGCCAGATCGGCGTAGAGATGCCAGCCATGTTCGCGTGCATATTTCTCAATGCCCTGATGCAACTGGTAGTCATACCAGCCGAGAGCCAGCAGAACGCGCTTTTGTCGTTTAGGCATGAATTAGAAATAGATGATAAATCAAACAGCCCGTCGTTTCAAGCGAATTGGCCGGCTTCAGGTTTTTTTCAAGAAAGTCTGGCATGAAATTCCGCCCGTTCGGGAAAGCCGCCCTGAATGCTCAAATTTCAAATCTCTTTGCAAATATACAGGGCTGACAGGATGCGAAACCGTGATAGTGTTTATTATCCATGAACAATCGTGCGCCTGCTGTCGGGCACAAAACCGTCAACCGAAACCGAGCCGAAACCAATTAGGCAGTTAAGTTCAAATCGCAGTCCGTGTCATAAAAATCCCCAACCCAAATCGTCGTATGAAAACAAACCCAATCCGTCTCTTATTCGCCGCCGCTGCGGTCGCTGCGCTGTTTTGCCAGAGCGCAGTTGCACAGTATGTCCAATATACCAACGGAGCCAGCTATCTCGTTGAAGAATTCCAATACGCAACCTCTGGCCAGCTTGGCGCCACCGGCGCCGGTGGCGGCTCCACGCCGCCCGCTGCATGGAACACGCCGCAACCCAACTTTTGGTTCACCAATACCTCCCACAGCCTTGATGGAACGAGCTTGGGCTTGGTTCAATCTTATGGCGGCTCGGTTCAGAGTTTTGGATACAGCAACGGAGTCACAACTTTGAGCGGTGCCGGACTGGTCATACCGAACGGGTGCTACGAAAAATTCTTCCAAAGCGGGGGAGTATATTCAAACAGCCTGCCCACAACCAATCTTTATACTTCATTTCTCATCAATTTCAAAACGGCTGCTGGTATCACCAATGGCTCTTTCATCACTGTGATGAACCTGCAAAGCGGTGGCATTCAAAGTGCCAGCGGCGCGGATTCCTATTGGCAAGTGCTGGCCAGAACCAATGGCAGCCAAATCCAGCTCGGCATCGCCAAAAATTGTTTCAACAATACCGCTCCTTACGGTGCCGGCGTGACCAATTGGGACAATGTTAAATTGTTGACACCGGGTCAAACCTATTTCGTGGTGGTGAGATCCATAATGAACGACACCAATGCGAGCAATGTGGGCACCAGCGGCGCGGCCGCCTGGGCCACCAATTGTGAGGATGACCTGTGGATCAATCCGCCGGCTTACACGTTTTACACCAATGAGGCCAATGTGCCCACGCCTGACGCCATTTCTCCCGTCGGTGATGGTGCCATTCCGCAAAGCACCACCGGCCCCGGCCGACTTTTCTTCGTTGATTCTTATGCTCAATACACGATTGATGAAGTTCGCATCGCCAGCACTTGGGCGTTGGTGACGCCACCGGCGGGGCAATGTCTCTCGGCCCAAGTTCTCATTGATCCAACCAATGTGACACAAAGCGCGGAAATACCGGCCATCATCAGTTGCAACTATATCGGAACCGGCGCAACCAACACGTGGCTGCTCAGCAAGGATGGCGGTGTGACTTGGACCACGGTTCCGAATCTTCCAGCCGGTGCCGACACCACTTCCACATTGATCACCGGAAACCTGCAGTATCCGGCTGACAATGGGAACATATACCGTTGCGTCGTCGGAGTTCCCTGCGATAGTTCGTCCGACACCTCGTTGTGGGCGCATGTCACCCTGACTCCCACCACACCGACCTCGCCCGGCGTCGTCATGAACGATCCGTTCACCGGTCAAGTTTTCAATTATCCCGTCACGCCGGTCAACTCGGTCTGGTTTAGTCTTCTGGACTCCTCACAAAATCCGTATTTCTCCGATTATCCGGGACCCGGTGCGACGGCGACGACCATCACCAACAGTTCCACACTGTATGTGGGCTATTTCGTGGATCAAAATGCCGCGCCGGTTGATCTGGCCATTGGAAGTGCGATCCAGGTGACATTCCCGTTCACGCCGAATGACTTCAGCCTGTTCACGGGCAATGGGGCATTACGTTTCGGTTTGTATGATTATCGTGACCTCGGAACGCCCATCGCTACCAGCAGCACCGCCTTGACCGGGTCTGCGGGTCAGGGCTTCGGTGTCATGGGCTACATGTTGAGTTTGGACTTCGGCCCCACATTCGCGGGTGATGCCACGCCGGTGAATCTTTATGTCAGAAACAATTTGACCAGTCCCTCGCTGGCGAGTTCCACCGGCGATTATCAAACCATGGGTGGCGGACCAATCGGCGGCACCAGCACCAACGCCACGGTGTTCCAGTCCGGCGTCAGTAACACTTTGATATTCACCGTGACCCGGACGGGCACGAACACCTGTGTTTTCACGACGACCATCACCAACGCCATCGGCCTGAATGTGTCATACTCGGTCGGTGACACCAACGGCTATGGCTGGCACCGGTTTGATTCGTTTGCCCTGCGTCCCAATTCCGGGGTGAGTTCGTGCGCCAACTTCTTTATCCCGTCCTTCACTGTGCAAGTGATTGGAGGCGTAACGGTCGCGCCGACGAGCATCACCATCACGAACATCAGTCGGGCTACGAACAGCATCGTGCTGGGCTGGCAGGCCCTACCGTCGGGCGGAACTTACAGCTATACCGTGATGAATGCGACCAACCTGTCCGGCCCGTGGAATGTGAACGCCGGCGGCCTGACCGCAAACACCTATACGGACAATAATACGATAACGAACAACCTCAAGCTGTTCTATCGCGTGACCAGTCCGTAAATGCTTTTGGGCTGAGATAGCGCCCCCGGTCTGAAAATCAGGCCGGGGGCGTTTTTTATTGAGACTCCGCAAAACTCTTCGTGATTTCGCTCCCATTTCTCTCTGGAGAATCGGGCTGAAATAGCTCCGGAACGCAATCTTTGTAGAAAACAATTCCGTTAAAATTCCAAGCCCCGCGGGGTGAAATATGCCATACCTGACGGAGCTAAATCATTTTGGCGAACATTTACTACAAATATGCCGCGCCGACGGCGTTACAAACAGAACCGCTGGCCTGTTCCGTAACTGGAGTCCGCCCATCCGGCCGGTGATTTCCCTGGTTTTGATGGCAAACACGGTCGTTGCAATTGCCAACACGCTTCTTCTGCTTGTAATCACACGCATTGTGTTTCCAAACACGGTCATTTTGTTTGCGAACACGGTCGTCGAGGTTGCAAACACGATGGTTCTGCTTGCAAACTCAATCACTTTGTTTGTAAGCACGGCAATCCTCTTTATAAACACGGTTCCTATGTTTACAAACACGGTATCTATGTTT
>CAZIFP010000132.1:0-7892 GCA_964538105.1 uncultured Bifidobacteriaceae bacterium | reverse complement strand
TGCAAGGTCATCGCCATCATCCCGACCGCCGACCGCGAAAAATCCACGGTCAAGGTGCGCGTCGGTTTTGACCAGCTCGATCCGCGCATCCTGCCGGACATGTCGGTGAAGGTGGCCTTCCGCGACAGCGGCGGAGCGCCGGCGAGCCGCACGGTGCTCGTCCCCAAAAATTCAGTGCTCAACCGCGACGGACATGACGTGGTGTTCATCGTCCACGACGGACATGCCGAACGGCGGGCCGTCACCGTCAGCGATACGCAGAATGATGATTCGGCATTGAGCGCGGGCGTGACCGCCGGCGAAAAAGTCGTCGTGGACGCGCCGGCGGATTTGAAGGACGGAATGGCCGTGAAGGAGAAAAAGCTATGAGCGAAAATAAATCCAACAATCATGGATTGGTGCAGGTCGAGGGCGTTGAAAAAGTTTTTCATCGCGGCTCGGAGGACATCCATGTTTTGTCCGACCTGAACCTGCAGGTTCCCGCCGGCGAATTTCTCGCGCTGATGGGCCCGTCGGGTTCGGGCAAGAGCACGCTGCTGAATTTGATCGGCGGTCTGGATCGACCGACCAGGGGGCTTGTGGCCGTTGGCGGCGAGCGGGTGGATCAATTGTCCGACCGCGCCCTCGCCGGCTGGCGCGCGCGCCACATCGGGTTTGTCTTCCAGCTTTATAATCTGATGCCCGTGCTGACGGCGGAGCGGAACGTGGAATTGCCGCTGCTGCTGACGCATCTGTCCAAGGCGGAACGGAAAAAACACGTCGAGACGGCGCTGGCGGTGGTCGGATTGTCGCATCGCGCGAAACATTTTCCGCGCACACTTTCGGGCGGCGAACAGCAGCGCGTCGGCATCGCGCGCGGCATCGTCACCGACCCGACGCTGTTGCTCTGCGACGAACCGACCGGCGATTTGGACCGCAAGGCCGGCGATGAAATTCTGGACTTGTTGCAAGCATTGAACCGCGAGCATGGCAAAACCATCATCATGGTCACGCATGACCCGCACGCCTCGGCGCGCGCGGCGCGGACGGTTTATTTGAACAAAGGGCAACTGACCAACGAACCGGTGAAATGAAATTTCTCCACCTAGTCTGGTGCAACCTGAAGCGCAAAAAGCTGCGCACGTCGCTGACGCTGCTGTCCATCGTCGTGGCGTTCATCCTGTTCGGGTTTTTGTCGGCCATCCAGCAGGCGCTGGTCGGCGGCGTGGCGCTGGCGGGCGCGGACCGGCTGATCGTCCGCCAGAAAGTTTCCATCATCAACCTCCTGCCGATCAGTTACGAGGCGCGGATGAACCGGATTCCCGGCGTGGATTTCGCGACGCACCAGACCTGGTTCGGCGGCATTTACCAGGATCCGAAAAATTTCTTCATGCAAAATCCCGTCGAGCCGGAAAAATTTCTCAAGATGCATCCCGAAATCATCCTGCCGCCGGAACAGATGAAAGCCTGGCTGGCCACGCGGACGGGCGCGATTGTCGGACGGCGGACGGCGGAGCGCTTCCATTGGAAAATCGGCGACAAGGTTCCAATCCAATCCAGCATTTGGGCGAAGGAAGATGGAAGCCGCACGTGGGAATTTGACATCGTCGGCATCTTCGACGGAAAGGACAAGGGGACCGACACCACGGCGCTGTTTTTCCGCTACGATTATTTTGACGAGGCGCGGGCCAACGTCAAGGGGCAGGTCGGCTGGTTCACCATCCGCATCAAAGACCCGTCCCGGTCGGCGGAATTGGCCAAACAGGTGGACGCGGAATTCGAAAATTCGCCGGCGGAAACCAAAACCGAACCGGAAGGTGCGTTCGTCCAGGCTTGGGCCAGGCAAATCGGCAACATCGTCTTCATCGTCGCGGCGATTTTGAGCGCGGTGTTTTTCACCATCCTGCTCGTGACCGGCAACACCATGGCGCAGGCCGTGCGCGAACGGACCGGCGAGCTGGGTGTGCTCAAGGCCATCGGTTTCACGAACGGGCGGATCGTCACGCTCGTGCTCGCCGAGTCGTGCCTCCTGACCGTGCTTGGCGGAACGCTCGGACTCGGAGTGGCATGGCTGATGATTTCGCGCGGCGACCCGACGTCCGGCCTGCTGCCCATGTTTTTTCTGCCGGCGCGCGCCTTGCTGACCGGCTTTGGCATCAGCATTGTGCTGGGTTTCGTCACTGGAATTTTTCCCGCGCTGCAGGCCATGCGCCTGCGCGTGGCGGACGCCTTGAGGAGAATGTGAAAAGAAAAACTGCAAGACCACATGACCACGAGACAACAAGACCATGAGACCACCTGACGTATGAGAGACTATACGAAAATCGGCGCTTGGAAACTGGCGGATGATTTAACGGTCGCGCTTTACGAGCGCACGCGAACTTTTCCGCGCGAAGAACTTTACGGCCTGACCAGTCAACTGCGCCGTGCTGCGTATTCCGTGCCAGCGAACATTGCTGAAGGCTCGTCGCGCGAAAGCAAGCGCGATTATCTGCATTTTCTTTACATCGCCCGTGGCTCTCTGTCGGAAACACAGTATTTTATTCACTTGGCGCACCGGCTGGGTTATTTGGAACCGGCCGAAACCGAAAAATTCATCGGGCAGACGAAGCAAACCTTTGCCTGCCTTCATGGATTGATCCAAGCGGTTGAGAAGGAAAGCGGAAAAATAGTGAAATTTGCTGCTGCGGCAAGCCTGTTTGCCCTCGCACTGATGCGCTGGCCTCAAATTCACCCGGTCTTGTGGTCACGTAGTCAAGTTGTCTAGTGGTCTTTTATGCTCAACTGGTTTTCACAAATCGCCTCGATCACGAAGTTCGGGCTGTTGAGCCTGCCACAGCGGCGCGGCGCGGTCGCGGCCACGGTCATCGGCATCGCCGGCGTCGTGGCGGTGCTCGTCGGCGTGCTCTCTATCGCGGCGGGTTTCCGGCAGGCCATGACCGTTTCCGGCTCGCCCGACGGTGCCATCGTCATGCGCAGCGGCGCGGACAGCGAAATGGTCAGCGGTTTGGGGCGAGACGAGACGCGCGTCATCGCCGATACGCCGGGCATCGCGCGCACGGCCCAGGGTCCGCTCGCGTCGGCGGAATTGTTCGTCATCATTGACCTGCCCAAGCGTTCCACCGGCACGGATGCGAACGTCCCGCTGCGTGGGGTGGAACCCGCCGCGTTGCTGGTGCGCGACAAGTTGAAAATCGTCGAGGGCCGGATGTTTGAATGGGGCAAGGACGAGGTCATCGTCGGTCGCGGCGCGGCCCAGGAATTCGCCGGCCTGAAGGTCGGTTCAAAAATGAAAGTGGGCCGCTACGAATGGCCGGTCGTCGGCATCTTTTCGGCGAACGGCGGCGTTTCGGAATCGGAAATCTGGAGCGACGCCAAGGTGTTGCAGGCCGCCTTCAACCGAGGCGACTCGTTCCAGTCCGTCTCCGTCCGGCTCAATTCGCCGGACGCGTTTCAGGCCTTCAAGGATGCGCTCACCTCGAATCCGCAGCTCAACGTGCAGGTCATCCGGCAATCGGATTATTACGTCCAGCAGTCCGAGGCCATCACGCGGCTGGTGACGACGCTCGGTTTTCTCATCGCGTTTTTGATGGCCATCGGCGCGGTGTTCGGCGCGCTGAACACGATGTATAGCGCGGTCGCGGCGCGGTCGCGGGAGATCGCCACGCTGCGGGCGCTCGGCTTCGGCGGCGGCGCGGTGGTCGTCTCGCTCATGCTCGAATCGCTGGCGCTGGCGCTGGTCGGCGGAGCCGTTGGCGCAGCGCTGGCCTTTCTCGCCTTCAACAATTTTCACACCTCGACGATGAACTTCCAGAGCTTCAGCCAGATCACGTTCGCCTTCCGGGTCACGCCGGCGTTGCTGGTGCGCGGCATCGTGTGGGCGGCGCTCATCGGTTTGATCGGCGGTCTGTTCCCTGCGATTCGCGCTGCGCGGATGCCGATCGCGGCGGCGTTGCGCGAACTGTAACCTCACAAATTTTCTGAAATGAGCAAACCGATTTTGGCCGCAAGCGTTTCAAAGGTTGTAATGAGAACTTGCGATTGCGGTTTTGCCGGGTCGTGTTATCTGTAAATCCATGCAGCAAATCCGCCAGTTTCAAAACGACGGCGCCGGCTTTCGCCGAAGCCGGGTGCGGGGTTCGCTTCACTTGATCGAAAGGATTCTGCCGTGAAAAAATCACATTGCAACGGGGTCAGCCGCCGGCAATTCATCCAAACCTCCGCCATCGCCGGAGCCGCGCTGCTCTCGCCGTGGTCGCTGGCCCCATCCGCCGCAGCGGCCGCTCCGGCCGGCGCCCGCACCGCGGTGGATCATGTCACGCTCGGCAAAACCGGCCTCAAGCTCAGCCGCCTGGGCTTCGGCACCGGCAGCAACAACGGCCATGAGCAAACTGCGCTCGGCAAGGACGACTTCACCGACCTCATCCATTACGCCTACGACCAAGGCGTCACTTATTTTGACACGGCGCAGGCTTACGCGACGTTTGGCTGGATCGGCGACGCCATCAAGGGTTTGCCGCGCGAAAAACTTTTCATCCAGTCCAAGGTCAAAGGCCAGCCGGCCGACGTGCTCGCCGCCATTGATCATCACCGCAAAGTCTTCAACACCGACTACGTGGACAGCATGTTGATTCATTGCATGGTGGAAAATCAATGGACCGACGATTGGAAACGCGTCATGGACGGCTTCAACGAGGCGAAGGAGCGGAAATGGATCCTGGCCAAGGGCGTGTCGTGCCACAGCCTGCCCGCGTTGCGCGCCGCGACCGCGTCCGACTGGACGGAGGTGCATCTGGTGCGCGTGAATCCCCAGGGCAAACGCATGGACGGCGAAGCGGAAGAGGTCTGGAACGATGAAAATCCGACGCACGCCGTGGCACCGGTGATGAACGAAATCAAAACCGCGCACGCCAAGGGCCGCGGTGTCATCGGCATGAAAATCATCGGCAACGGCCAGTTCGTCAACGCCGCGGATCGCGAGAAATCCATCCGCTTCGCGATGGCGTGCCGGGACATTGACGCTGTCGTCATCGGTTTCACCAGCCGGGGGCAAATTGACGAAGCCATCGAACGCATGAACCGCGCGCTGAAAGAGGTTTGAGCGGAATTTTTGTATGCTGACAGCGGCGGTGTGGATTGAATCGAAAAACTGAAAGGCGAACGGATTTCTCCGTTCGCCTTGTTCGTAATTCGAAGTTTGAAGTTCAAAAATCAGTAGCGGTAGTGTTCCGGCTTGTAAGGACCGTCCACCGGCACGTTCAGGTATTCGGCCTGCGCCTTCGTCAGCTTGGTCAGCACCACGCCGATTTTTTCCAGATGCAGCCGTGCGACTTCTTCGTCCAGTTTTTTAGACAAGCGATATACATTCTTCTCGTATTTGTCCTTGTTTGCCCAGAGATCAATCTGCGCCAGCGTCTGGTTCGTGAACGAATTGCTCATCACGAAACTCGGGTGGCCGGTGGCGCAACCGAGGTTCACCAAGCGGCCTTCGGCGAGCATGTAAATGCTCTTGTTCCCGGGCAGATGATAGCGGTCGTATTGCGGCTTGATGTTTTCGATGCGCACGCCTTTGACTTTCTTGAGCGCGTCCACCTGGATCTCGTTGTCGAAATGGCCGATGTTGCAGACGATGGCCTGATCTTTCATCGCCAGCATGTGCGCGGCGGTGATGATGTCGCAGTTGCCGGTGGTCGTGACGTAAATGTCGCCCACGCCCAGCGTGCTTTCAACGGTGTTTACCTCGAAGCCTTCCATCGCGGCCTGAAGTGCGTTGATGGGATCAATTTCCGTGACGACGACGCGTGAACCATAGGCGCGAAGCGAATGCGCGCAGCCTTTGCCGACATCGCCGTAACCGCAGACCACGGCGACCTTGCCGGCGAGCATGACGTCGGTGGCGCGCTTGATGCCGTCTGCGAGCGATTCGCGGCAGCCGTAGAGATTGTCGAACTTAGACTTGGTGACGGAGTCGTTCACGTTGATGGCGGGCACGAGCAATTTGCCCGCTTCCTTCATCTGGTAAAGGCGGTGCACGCCGGTGGTGGTCTCCTCGGAAACGCCCTTCCAGGATTTCACGATCTTGGTCCAGAGGCCGGGCTTCTCGGTCGCGAGCCGGCGCAGGAGCGCTTTCACGACGGAAACCTCGTGGCTGTCACCCTTATTTTCGTAGGCCCACTTGGAACCGTTTTCGAGTTCGTAACCTTTGTGAATGAGCAACGTCACGTCGCCGCCATCATCCACGACGAGTTCCGGGCCGAGGTCGCCGGGGAACAAAATCGCCTTGAGCGTGAGCTCCCAATATTCTTCGAGCGTCTCACCTTTCCACGCGAACACCGGCGTGCCGGTTGCGGCAATCGCCGACGCGGCGTGATCCTGCGTCGAGAAGATGTTGCAGCTCGCCCAGCGCACATTCGCGCCGAGCGCCACGAGCGTCTCGATGAGGACGGCGGTTTGAATGGTCATGTGCAACGAACCGGTGATGCGCACGCCCTTGAGCGGTTTTGATTTCGCGTATTTCTGGCGCACGGACATGAGGCCGGGCATTTCGTGTTCGGCGATGGCGATTTCCTTGCGGCCCCAGTCGGCGAGCGAGAAATCGCGGACGATAAATTCCTTGCCCGCCGGCGTCTGCGCGGCGTATTTGGCGAACGTCGCGCTGACTTCAGCGATGACGGCGGTGGTCTGGCCGTTGCCATTCGCTTTGAGAATGGTGCGGCGGGACGGAGTAAGTTTGATGGTTGACATAATTATATTCGTTGGAGGTTAAATCGCTTTTTCCAGCGCGGCGACCTTGTCCGTCGCTTCCCAGGTGAGGTCTTTGTCGGTTTTGCCGAAGTGGCCGTAGTTGGTGGTCTTGCCGTAAATCGGCCGGAGCAGGTTCAATTGCTTGATGATGTTCGCGGGCTTGAAGCTGAACACGGCACGCACGGCCTTCTCAATTTGTTCGTCGGTGATGCCATTCGTCGCCGTGCCAAACGTGTTGACGCAGACGCTGACCGGTTCGGGATAGCCGATGGCGTAGGCGAACTGGATTTCCGCGCTCGTGGCGATGCCTGCCGCGACGATGTTCTTCGCGACCCAACGACCCATGTAAGCCGCACTGCGATCCACCTTGCTCGGATCTTTGCCGGAGAACGCGCCGCCGCCGTGCCGGCCCATGCCGCCGTAGGTGTCCACGATGATTTTGCGGCCGGTCAAGCCTGTGTCGCCCTGCGGGCCGCCGACGACGAAGCGCCCGGTGGGATTGATGAGAAACTGCGTCTTCTTCGTGAGCAGATGCTTCGGCAAAACTTTTTTGACGATGTTTTCGATGCAAAATTCCTTGATTGTCTTGTGCTTCGCATCATGCGCGTGCTGCGTGGAAATGACCACGTTGGTGATGGCCACCGGCTGGTCGTTGACATATTGCACGGAGACCTGCGACTTCGCGTCGGGCCGCAGCCACGCGACCTTGCCGGTCTTGCGGATGCGCGTGAGTTCCGCGCCCAACTGGTGCGCGAACATGATCGGCGCGGGCATCAGCTCCGGCGTCTCGTTGCACGCGTAACCAAACATCAAGCCCTGGTCGCCGGCGCCCTGCTCGGCGGTGTCCTTGCCCTCGGCGGCCTGGGCATTCACGCCTTGCGCGATGTCCGGCGACTGCGAGGTGACGGCGTTCAAAATGAGCACCTTGTCCGCGTGAAAAACATCATCGTCGTGCGTGTAGCCGATCTCGCGGATGGCGTCACGGGCGATCTGGTTGAAATCGAGCTTCGCCTTCGTCGTGATTTCGCCGCCGACGACGACGAGATTGCTCTTGGCGTAGGTTTCGCAGGCGACGCGGCTGAACTTGTCCTGCTTCAGGCAGGCGTCCAGCACGGCGTCGGAAATGGTGTCGCACACTTTGTCCGGATGGCCCTCGCCGACGGACTCGG
>CAZIFP010000131.1:0-7932 GCA_964538105.1 uncultured Bifidobacteriaceae bacterium | reverse complement strand
TCCGGCAGATCGAGGCCAAGGCGCTCCGCAAAATGCGCCATCCCACGCGCCTGAAGCAATTGAACGGCTTTCTGGAAGTGGAAGGCGCGGAACGACGCGACTGAAGCACCGGGCAAATGGATTGCGCGTGGCCCAATTTACTTTTTCGAATTTGGCACGCAGAAAAATCTGTGTTTCATCTGTGTTTCATCTGTGGCTAAAATAACTCCGCAATGGAATACGAAGCCGTCATCGGACTAGAAACGCACGTCCAGCTCAAAACGAAATCGAAGATGTGGTGCGGTTGCGCGAATCAATATGGTTCCGAGCCGAACACCAACGTTTGCCCCGTCTGCCTCGGCCTGCCCGGCGTGCTGCCGGTGCCGAACGACGAGGCGCTCCGGCTCACGGTGCTGACCGGTTATCTGCTCAACTGCGAAATCCCGCGCTTCGCCAAGTTCGACCGCAAAAGTTATTTCTATCCCGACGCGCCGAAAAATTACCAGCTCACGCAATACGACAAGCCCTCGACGGCCAACGGCTTTGTAAAATTTGAATTCACCGGCGCCGGTTCGGTGAACGGCCTCGGCCGCGTGCGCATCACCCGCGCGCACCTGGAGGAGGACGTCGGCAAGCTCACGCATTTCGACCGCACCAGCGGCGTGGATTTCAACCGCGCCGGCGTGCCGCTGCTGGAAATCGTTTCCGAGCCGGACATCACCAGCGCCGACATGGCCTACGAATATCTCAACGCGCTCAAGGACATTTTGATGCACGGCGGCGTGAGCGATTGCGACATGGAAAAAGGCATGGTGCGCTGCGACGTCAACGTCAGCGTGCGGCCCGTCAACACCAAGGAACTCGGTGCGAAGATCGAGATCAAAAACATGAACAGCTTTTCCGGCGTTCGCCGCGCGTTGGAATATGAAATCCCGCGTCAGATCGCGGCCGTGAAACGCGGCGAAAAGCTCATCCAATCCACGCGCCGCTGGGACGACGAAGCCGGCATCACCGACGAAATGCGCACCAAGGAACACGCGCACGACTACCGCTATTTCCCCGACCCCGATTTGATGCCGCTCGCGCCGACGGATGCTTGGCTCGCTGAAGTGAAATCGCGCGTGACGGAGCTGCCGCTGGCGCGCAAGCAGCGATTCATGCGCGAATACCAGTTGCCGGCTGGAGACGCGGAAGTTTTCACTAGCAATGTGCCACTCGGAAATTCCTTTGAGGAAGAAGTCAGGACAATTTCCAAAGGAATTCAGGGTGACCAAAAGACAAAGCTGATCAAATTGGTGGCGAATTTGCTTATCAACAGCTCACAATCAATATCGGCAAACCAAAACGAAACGATAGAGTCAGCGAAGCCATTCCCAGTGGGAGAGATTTTGAATTTGGCTGGCTTGATTCAAAACAACACGACTAATAGCTCAACCGCCCAACAGGTAGTTTTACCCGAGATGCGCAAGACGGGCAAATCGGCCTTAGCAGTTATTCAGGAAAAAGGCCTTGCGCAGGTGAGCGACACCGGTGCGATTGAAAAATTCTGCGACGAGGCGATTGCCGCCAATCCGAATCCCGTGGCAGATTACAAGGCCGGCAAGGTGGCCGCGCTCAATTCGCTCAAGGGCCAGGTGATGAAGCTTTCCAAAGGCAAGGCCAACCCCGCGCTCGTCGGCGAGATTCTGGAGCGGAAGTTGAAAGGTTAGCACCGCTGGAATCTCCTCCCGGCCGGCGCGCAAAAGTGGTTCATCAGCAGTTTGCATTTGGCGGGTTCCATGTCATATTCCGCCCATGCTGGCGACACCGGAACTGATCCGTGAAACGAGTCAACTCGCGCAACTGGAAGAACTGCTTCCGCGTTGGCGCGAAGTGCCGCTTTACCGTGATTTGCTGGCGCGTGCCAACTGTCAGCACGCAAACTTCGACTGTTTCCAACGCCTGCCGTTGATGGCCAAGCCGGAGATGAGAAATGATTTTCCGCGAAATTTTCTGCCCGCCGGACAATCGCTCGAAAACTTGCTGGAGAAAAATTTAATTGAGCTGGAACACACCTCCGGCACGTCGGCGGAGCGGCTGCCGGTGATTTTCGGTCACGGCTGGTGGAACGTGCAGGAAGAACGCGCGCTACGGCTGAATGGATTTGTCGCCAAAGTTTTGGACGAACATCCCGGCGCCCGCCGCGCCACCATCACATCGCCTTCGTGCAACGGCCTGACGTGTCCAACGGTCTGGATGTCGCGCGAGCAGCGCACGATTGGCCACGCGCTGTTCGTGAACCTCGCGCGCATCCCGTTTTTGTTGGGCGATGCCGAGCTGGCGCACATGGCGAAAGAGATTACCGACTGGTCGCCGCAATTTCTCGACGTTGACCCGGTTCACGGCGCGCGGTTCGCACTTTACTGCGAGCAGCACGGCGTCAAATTCCCGTCACTGAAATTTATTTTGTGCAGCTACGAATTTGTCAGCGTCGTGCATCGCCGGATTTTAGAACACGTCTTCGGCGTGCCGGTGTTCAATCTTTACGGCTCGACGGAAACCGGGCACCTGCTCATGGAAAACGGGGCCGGCGAAATGAAGCCCTGCTACGACACGGCATTTCTGGAAATTGTGAATGCGGACGCGCGCAATATCGGCGATCTGGTTGTCACGACGCTGACCAATGATTACATGCCGTTGCTGCGTTATCGCATTGGCGATCTCGCGGAAAGGCACGTCCAGCCTTACGGAAATCATTTCACGGTTCACGGTCGCGCGCGTGACGCGCTCGTTGCGCGCGACGGCTCGCGCGTGACGACGTGGCAGGCGGATCAATGTTTCGCCGGCGTGGGCGGCCTGGCACATTACGAATTGCGCCAGCATGAAAATGGCGGCTGCATTTTGCGCTTCGTGCCGGATGGAAACGGGCCGGCGAAAGACGAGTTGCGCCGCGTCACGTCGCAACTTGGAGCTTTGCTCCAGATTTCCGGCGAACTCAAGACCGAGGCGATGCCGGTTTTGGTGCCGGCGGCTTCGGGAAAATTCCGGCTGACCTGCCGGATGGACCCAGCGGTTCAGACGTAGAGATAGACGTAGGCGGCAAAGCCCACCGCCGCCGTGCCCGCCGCCGCCGCGATGGACCAGAGGAAATTTTTCTGCCGGGCGGCAATCGCGAACGTCGAGATGATCACCGCCATCTGCGTGGCCAGCATGCCGTAGAAAAATTTCGCGCTGCGCCGGTGATGTTTCTCGGCGGAATAATTGTTCTGGCGCACCTGCAATTCATAAACACTGGCAATGGCCTGGTTCAAGCGCGCCTCGGCGTCGTAGCGCGTGGACGTGTAGCGCAGCCGGCCGGCCGAGAAATCACGGAACACCCGCCGGTCGCCGTTTGCCAGCGATTCGTCGAGCTTGTCCGATGCCTTATTTATGGACTTGGTCGCGTTGTCAAACGCTTGGGCCGCTGCCTGTGCCGCCACGAGCGATTCCGCAAGCTCTGCGGGTTTCACCTTGGCGAGTGCGGCGGCGATTTCGGATTCCGGCTTGGAACTATCCAACGCGTCCAGCGCCGCCTGAACATTGTCGTCAAACTTGGCCGGCTTGGCTTCCGGCACCTGATCTTTGGTCAGCGCGGCGATGGTGGCCGCATCGGCATCCGGCAACGCCGCCGGTTCCAGCGGCGCGATGTCGGCGGCGGCGCGAAGCAAATCCAGCGTGTTGTGCGCGACGGCGCTGCGCAGTTTTTTTGCCTGAAAATAACTCCACTGGTCGCCAGCCTTGGACTGGAGCTGGGCGGCGAACGCGCGGTCGTATTGCGCCTTGGTCATCTCGCTGGAGGCGAGGCCGGCGAGCATCGTGGCGAGGACCGTCATGATGATGGGCGTCGCGCCGAGGATCTTGCCGAATTTGTTCGGCGGCAGATCTGCCTTCAGATTTTCCGGTATTTGTATTTTAGCAGCCATAAATTGTTCGCAAGGATCGCAGCAAAAGCTTATCAAAATGAAATTTCTCCGCCAGCCCGCAAATTGCCGGTTGCCGCGCCGGACGGGAAAATTCACCATCATCAGCGCAAATGGATTTTCTGTGGCAGACCGGTTTTGTCGTTGCGCAAACGCAGACGCTTGCGCGCAGCCTGAAACATTGGACGGGCCGCGATTTGCTGCCGGGCGATTTTTCACCGGCGGAACTGGCGGAGAAAATTTTTCATGCGCCGTTCGTGCTCGTTTCACACGGGACGGAGGCTGATCCGGTTTTGAACTACGGCAACGCCGCCGCGCTCGCGCTCTGGGAAATGTCGTGGGCCGAGCTCACGCGCACGCCGTCGCGCCTCACCGCCGAAGCGCCAAACCGCGCGGAGCGGGCAAGACTGCTCGCCGCCGTCACGGCGCGCGGTTTCATTGACGATTATTCCGGCGTGCGGATTTCCCAGACCGGCCGTCGTTTTCGTATCACACGCGCAACCGTCTGGAATTTGATTTCCGAAACCGGTCGGCCGTGCGGCCAGGCGGCGATGTTCGACCGCTGGGAATTTCTTTGAGCTTTGCCCGGCGGCGTTTAAGCTGCCGGAAATCTGTGAGCGTTGCCGGAAATAGTTTCGAGGTGCGCGAGCGCAAAATTATTTTGCTCCTCTGCCTGCTCGCCGCCGTTCACGTTTTCATCTTCGCCGCCGCGTTTCCATTCTTCAACAACGTGGACGAACAGATTCACTTCGATCTCGCGGTGAAATATTCGCAAGGCCGCCTGCCGCGCGCGTTGGAACCCGTGTCCGATGAGGCCGTGCATTACATCATCCTTTACAGTTCTTTGGCGTATGTAGGCATCGCGCCAAATTACCCCGACGGGCAGTTTCCACCGCCACCGTGGACGCAGCCGCTGGCAAAAATCCGTCCTGCCCTTGTCGCGGAAATGGCGGCGTGGCGGACGGTGCCTAATTATGAAATGGCGCAACCGCCGCTTTACTACTCCGTCGCCGGCGCATGGTGGCAGACGGGCAAAATGCTCGGCTTTGACGGCGGGCATCTATTGTATTGCCTGCGCTTCCTGAATCTTGTGGTGATTATTGCGCTGGTCTGGCTTGGGTATTTTGCTGCACGCCTGATTTCCCCCGGAAACATATTCTTGCGGCTGGGCGTCCCGGCGCTGATCGCGTTCATCCCGCAGACCGCGTTTTATTCGATCAACAACGATGTCCTGTCGCCGGTCTGCTTCGGTATGGCGTTCATCTGCTTGATAAAGTTTTTGCGCGCCGAGTTTCCGAATGTCCGGCTTGGAATCTTCACCGGCCTGGCGCTCGCCGCGACGTTCCTGACAAAAATCAGCAACCTGCCGCTGCTCGCCGTTTCGGCGCTGGTCATATTGTTCAAGGCGGCGCAACTGGCCCAAACCGGAAAATTCCGCGCCACGCTGTCATCGTTTTTCGCGCTCGTCGTGTGCGCCGGGCTGCCAATACTGCTCTGGCTGGCGTGGTGCAAATACATTTTCGGCGACTTCTCCGGCACGGCGGCAAAAATCCAGTTCCTCGGCTGGACGCACAAACCATTCGCCGAATGGTGGCATCATCCAATTTTCACGTTGCACGGCTTCTGGTTGTTTATTCATGGTTTGCTGGCGACCTTCTGGCAGGGCGAATTTTTGTGGCATCGCCAGCCGCTGGCCTGGCCGGCAACCAACCTGATTTATGTTTTGGCATCTCTTGTTTTTGTCGCCATCGCGTTGCTGAATCTTTTGCCGCGTTCAAAAAATTCAACCGCGCCACAGCGCCAGGCGCTCCGGTTGGGTTTTGCGTGTTTTGCGGCGGCGGTCGCGTTCCTCGGTTTTCTTTCGCTGATTTACGATTTTCAGGACTGTTTTTATCCGTCGCGCGCACATCCGTATTTCACATCCGGCCGGCTGATGCTCGGCGCGCTGATTCCGTTTCTGCTGCTGTTTGTTCACGGCCTTGATCGCGCATTGAAAAACTTCGGCAACGTCGTGAAATTTTCCGTGCTGGCCGGTTTCATCCTGTTCATGCTCGCCACGGAAATCGCCATTGACTGGCCGGTTTTCCCGAATCCCTACAACTGGTTTCACATGTGACACCAGCATTGCGTCTGCTATTTTCCTGTTGGTGAATCCAGAACACATCGTGATTATCGGCGGCGGCGCGGCGGGGTTTTTCGCCGCGCTGGCGTGTGCCGAAGCGCGGCTCGGCTCGGAAATTCTCATTCTGGAAAAAACGTCGCAGTTCCTGTCCAAAGTGAAAATTTCCGGCGGTGGCCGCTGCAACGTCACCCACGCCTGCTTTAACGCGCGCGAATTCACGACGCGTTATCCGCGCGGCGACCGCGCCCTGATTGCGCCGTTCCGGCAGTTTCAGGCCGCCGACACCGTCGCGTGGTTCGCGCGGCGCGGCGTGAAACTGAAAACCGAGGCCGACGGCCGGATGTTTCCCGTGACGGATTCTTCGCAGACCATCATTGATTGCCTGTTCCGAGCCGCAAATGCTGCGGGAATAAAATTAAAAACCAACCGTGGTGTCGAATCCGTTGCCAGAAAAACCGGCGGCGGATTTGAACTAAAGCTCTCCACCGGTGAAACGCTCGCTTGTGACAAACTCCTGCTTGCCACTGGTGGCTGTCGCACGGCTGCGCTCGGCCAGCTCGCCGTCTCGCTTGGTCACACGCTCGAACCGCCCGTGCCATCGCTGTTCACGTTTCACATCGAAATTCCGTGGTTGCGCGAACTCGCCGGCGTCTCCCTGGATACGGTCGAAGTGTCTGTGCCTGAAACCAGGCTCCGCGAACACGGCGCGATTTTGCTCACGCATTGGGGCTTGAGCGGCCCGGCGATTTTGCGGCTGTCGGCCTGGGGCGCGCGCGAACTGCACGACAGAAATTACCAATTTCCCTTGCATATAAACTGGCTGCCACATTGGAACGCGGAGAAGCTGGCGGCGGAATTTCAAAAGCAGCGAAAACTACAGCCGGCGAAATTCATCGTCAACACGCCGCTGGCGAAACTCCCGGCGCGGCTTTGGGAACAGCTCGTCATCGCGTCCGGCCTTGCGCGCGACACGCGCTGGGCGGCGCTTTCCGGCGGCGCGCAGCACAAGCTCATCCAACAATTGCTGCGCTCGGAATTTCCCGTGACCGGCAAAAGCCTGAACAAGGATGAGTTTGTGACCTGCGGCGGCATCAGGTTAAACGAGGTTAATTTCAAGACGATGGAAAGCAGAATTTGCGCCGGACTGTTTTTCGCCGGCGAGGTGCTGGACATTGACGGCATCACCGGTGGATTTAATTTTCAGGCCGCGTGGACGACCGGCTGGCTGGCCGGCCGCGCGCTGGCGGGCGTTGCCTGAAAAAAATCCAAGAAACATCCGCCCGCGGGAATTACCACAGGCGGATGCAATGCAAAAGTTTTTACCGGCGCACGGCGAAATTCAGCGACGCGCTGGCCGGCATTTCGTGGGCGCAGGGCTGGTTGATCGGCGCGTCGGGCGTGCGGTCGTTGGGCGTCACGATGTTGTTCGCGAGTATCCAGGCTTCGACCTCCTCGCCGCTGATGTCGGGCAGCATCTGGCCGTTGATCTCGACGCACGGGCTCATCATCTGGCCGCTCTTCTCGATCATTTCTTGGCGCTGCAACGGGTCGTTGATGATGTCGCGGTCCTCGAACGGCAGGTCGTATTTGCGCAGCACGGCGCGCACGCCCTGGCTCCAGCCGCAGGTCGGTTTCAAATAGGCGACGATTTTCGGTTTGCTCATAAATTTTTAATTAACGCTTTAATATAACAAGATAATGCCACATCCCCACACTTCGGGCAAATGTTTTAGGCAGGTGAAGTTATTGTCGCGCGAAGAACGCGAAGCTGGCGAAGGGAAATTCACCAAGCCTCGCGACCTTCGCCGCCTTCGCGCGAGCAAAAAATCCGTGTCCATCCGTGTCCATCCGTGGTTTAATCTCAACATGAAAATCGAAGCATTGCACATCGGC